>NZ_JBSZTA010000002.1:0-62383 GCF_054189145.1 Kribbella sp. WER1
GTGACATCTAACGACTCCGGATCGGCACGCCTGCCTAAGCTTGCCGCCGACGAAACAGAGCTTCTTCAGCTGGTGTGGGACTCGCTGGACCGCTCCGGCAACTGGCCCAGGTTCGAGGCGATCAACCGGACGCTGTTGCGCCGCCACGACGACATCGACCTGGCGGAGCTGATCTCCCGCATCCCGAACGAGCTCCTGCACGGCGGCCGTCCGGCCGGTGGAGCGCGCCCCGACCCGAACGGGTCGCTGTCGCTGACCATCGCCGGTGCAGCCGTCTGCTCGGGCACCGAGCAAGTCCTGCAGGTGGTCGTTGCCGCCGCGCGCCTGGGCGAGGCGGCGTACCGGACTGGCGATCCAGACCACCCTGCGGAGGTGACCTTCCCCCAGGTACTCGAAGATCTCGGTCTCGACCTGCCTGAGGCCGAGAAGAAGAACCTCGGCCGACAGTCCTCGATGCTCCTCAATGAGGAGCGCTGGTGGTCGCACCACGGTACGACGGCCGAGGGCGGCTGGACGTGCACCGTCACCGAAGACATCCGGTTCTACAAGGGCGTCACAACGTTTGCGGCGTACTGGGACGCCCGCGATCGGCAACTGGCAGCCCAGCAGGTGCCAATTCCTGGCGGAACCTGGGTCCCACCGGCGCCATACGGTGCCGGGCCGGTCGCGCCGCACCGGGCCGAGAACCCTGTTGCGATGCCGAGCGACCAGGCGATCAACGTACTAGTGAGCGGGAAACACAACAGGGTCCACCTCAACAACACCCAGGCGCAACATGGAGACGCATCCAGTACCACTGGGGCGGCCGGCAACGATGACGACCAGGTTGCTCGCCAATCGCTGCGGTGGACCAAGCGGCAGACGCTGTGGACCATCGTCGGCGTGGCCCTCGCGGCAGCCGGCATGGTCATCACATTTCTGCTCAGCTGAGCCGCAGTTCCTTGTCGGCATCAAGGCGACTCGGCCAGTGCTAATTCTCTGTGCTGCCCGGGGCCGTCGCTCGCCAGACGCCGATGATGGCACGGGGGAGCAACGGCCTCGATGCTCGCGGGTCCCCGTGGATCGCTTAGCTCCGGTTCTTCAACCGGGAAGCTGCCACCCGGCCGAGTTGCTGATGGCAACGGTTTCATCGCCGATAACAGGCCTTATGTCAACTAGTACTCACAAGACCACTGGATAACCTATAGGGACATGCTAGCGTGTCAGCATGGCTCGATACCGTGAGATCGCCGAAGACCTCCGCCAGCGCATCGGCGCCCGCGAGTTCACCCCCGGCCAGCAGCTGCCCCCGATCGCCGCCTTGCAGGCGCACTACAACGTGCCAGGCCTGAACACCATCCGCCAGGCGCAGCAGCTGCTCGTCGATGACGGCCTGGTCGAAACCCGCCAAGGCGTTGGCGTCTTCGTGCTCCGCACCGACCCGCTACCGCGGACGGTCGACGTCCTCGCCGAGCTGCGCGCCGCACGGTCGGCGATCAACCTCGCGATCACCGCGCTGGAGAAAGCCGAGCAGGTGACGACACCAAAGGAGCCCGACCGAGGATGACGAAGTTCAACGATGCGCGGCTGTGGGCGCTGATGCTTGGCCGGTTACGGACCGCGGGACTGGAAGGGCCGGCCGCAGAGCGCCTCGCGCGGCAGCTCGTCGCCGACGTGCGCAACGAGGCGCTGCGGACGCTGCGGACGTTCGGGCGCGGCGACAGCCTGCCTGATCCGCCGCCTTCGTCGGTCCGTGACCTCGACGGCGATCTCTGGGAGCATCAGGACGCCGGCCGCGGCTGCTACCGGATGTCCGCACGCGATCGTGCCCGGAACGCCGACAGCACCGAGGACGTCGAAGGCGTGCGCCTGTGGCCGTTCCTGCTCGACGAGTACGGACCTCTCACAGAGGTAGCCCGGCACTCTCACCCATGACCAGACCTGCGACACCAGGCAGTGCTGTCAGTTCCGGTCCGGGCGGTTCACTGCGCCCTGTACGCCTGTTCCAGCTCGTCAGCCAGCTGGACGGCCGCTGCCTCCGGTTCGCCGGTGGTGACGGCCTGGTCGCGTAGGTGATCCCAGACGGTCCACTCGCCGGTGGGTCCGCTCGGGTACGCGGTGTAGATCAGCGGCTCAGTCATTGCCCGTCAGTCTCCAGCGGGGTCGGTCAGTTCCTCGACGGCCGCGACGTCGACCACGGCCTGTTGCTCGGTGAGGCCGATCTGCCGCATGGCTCGATCGACGGCCGCGGTCGCCTCGTCGGCGGGCGCCGCGCCGGTCGACGGCGGTGCGCCGGGGGCGGGCAGTACGACGTAGAAGTTGTGCCGCAGCTCGGTCACGCGTCGTACGGTCGCGCCGCCGGCAGCGGTGATCGTCACTGACCGCCGGGCATAGATGCCGAGGGCATCGATCATCTTGTCCCAGAAGTCCTTCACGTCCACGAACTGCGGCGGCGCCGGAGGTGCCGCGAGGTCGACAGGCACTCGATAGGTCATCACCGGCAGAGCGTCGTACCGCGGTCGGGGTGCAGTCAACTGCGGCCATCTGTGCCGGCACCGGGACTGCCCCAAGCCAGCCGCTAGATGGGGTCAGCCGCAGCAGACCCAACCAGCGCCGTCGAGCGCTGGTCTCCAGCCCATCCGCTCCAGCTCGGCGGTCACCGCCGGCAGCAGTCCGTCGACGTCGGCCGACACCAGTACGCCGGTGAGGATCGGCCCGTCGCCACACCACCGGCACGCCACGGGGCCAGCCTCGTGCGGCTGGCACCGCACGCAGTGCCGGCTGTCGCGAATCCCGCGGGCGTGATCCGGATCGGCCGACCACCACACGGTCTTCAGGTCCTCCGACAGCCGAACCTGGTCAGCCTGGGCGTCCGGTTCCCAGCCGCACGTCGGACATCGAGGTCGCGGCGGGCGGGCGGTACGGCGTACGCCGTGCGTGCTGCGCGTAGGGCGGCCGCGAGTGATCATTCCGGTTGCTCCTTGGCTCGCCGACCCCCGGGCCTCTTGCTCGGGGACGCCGGGGTCTCCGGTGAGGTGCCCTGCGCGTCGCGCTGGCGCAGCTCGGCGATGGTCTCCTGAGCGCTGGTCAGGGCGTCGTTCAGGGTGGCGATCCGCTCGGCGTGCGCCTCCTTCAGCTCGGCGAGCTGGGCCTGGTGGTCCGCGCGCGTCTCCGTACGGCTGGCCCGGGCGTCCTCGCGGATCGCCTCGAGCTCGTTGTGCTGCTGCTGCCGGGTCTCGGCGAGCTCGGCGCGCAACTGCTCGACGGTCGCCCGATCGTCGAGCGCCGCGGCCTGCGCCGTATCGCGCTCGGTTTCTGCCCGGGTCCGTGCGGTGCGGGCCTCGTCGCGTTCGACGGCCGCCGCCGCAACGCGCTCGTCGGCCGCCGCGATCGCCTCGGCGATCCGGCGCTCGGTCTCGGCCTGCAGCTCGGTGGCCGCCCGGGCGGCGTCCTGCTCGGCGGCGGCGATCACGCGGCGGGCGTCGGCCCGGGCTGCTGTGACCTGCTCGGCCGCATCTGCGCGGACCCGCTCCAGTTCGGCGCGAGCTTCCGCCTCGGTGGCAACCGCGGCCGCGGCGCGCTGCTCGGCGGCCTCAACCAGTTCCGCGGCCTCAGCCTGAGCCTGCGCGACCTGTTCGGCGGCGGCGTCCTGCGCCTGGGTGATCTGCTCGGCGGTCTCGACCCGCAGCCGTTCGGCCTCAGCTACCGCTTCCTCCGCGGCCGCGTCGGCGTCATCGCGAGCCTCGGTCTGCTGCTCGGCGCGCTTCTCCGCCGCCCGCATCCGGCGCTCGGCTTCACCCCGGATCCGTTCGGCCTCGGCCACCTGCGCCAGAGCCTCGGCGTGTGCCTGCTCGACCTCCGCGGCCGCCGCGTCGGGGTCGGTCAGCTCCTTCAGGCTTCCCATCAGGTTCTGCAGTAGTTCCGTCACGGCACCCAGCTGGCCCGGGAGCTGGGCGATCTGCTCGGAGACTGTCGCCCTGGCGATCGTCACCGGGCGAGTCCCGAGCAGGTCCTCCGCATCGTCCGGCACCGACGGTCCGCCGGACCCGCCGCCGGCCATCGCCAGCTTCTCGAGTCGGCGGCGTTCCTTCCACGCGTTCGCCTTGTTGTGGATCTGCTCGCCGGGCGCGTCGGCCTGCTCGCAGTACTTCGTCGGCCGCCCGGTCCCCGGATCCTCCCGGCGCGGCCGAGGGCACTGCGGCCCCGGGAACAGACAGAGGCCGGACTGTTCGTCTTCGGCGCCAGGTACCGCGGTCTCGTCGGTCGTCATACCCCAGATTCTAGCCGCTTTAGTAGCTAAAGTCACTATCGTCTCTTTAGTGACTTTAGCATCCTTAGTTGCGAAACTAAAGCTACGAAACTAGGAATCTTGACGGCGACGCACCGTCGGCGGGACTGCTAGAACCGATTTGGAGGAAGGGGCCGTGGGTCCGCCGCCCGTCCTCGGCGAGCCTGGTACGCCGTACCCGCGCGCGGGTATGCACCCCGAAGGTTCCTTGTCTGGTTCTGTCGGCGGCTGCCGCTACCGTTTGCTGGTGGCCGTCACGTCGGCCTGAATCCGAGCCCCGCACTCTGCGCGCCCACGCCGCGCCCGCTGGTGGCAACGAGGACAAGAGGCTCCGCCTCACGTGCCGCAACCCGTCGTGCCGACCATCGTGATGTCGCAGCCGGGAAGCGTGGGACCCGGTTGGAGAGGACACCGACATGGTCGACAAGCGCAAACGCGAAGCCCGCGCACGAGCAACCGCCACGGGAGAGCCGTACATGAGAGCCGCCCGCGAGATCGAGCGTTCACGGACCGGCGGTACGCCGGACCTCGTGAAGGCCGCCGATCAGCCGGCGGCCGTGCTGCCGGTGCCGGTGGCGGTGATGGTGGCCCGCCAGCTGCGGGCCGCCTGGCAGCACCTGCTGGCCGCAAGGCATCTCGCTGAACAGCACGGCGTACCGGTCGCTAGCCCTCGGCTGGGCGACAAGGAGCCGTCGTTGCTGGCCGGGGTGATGACGTCCACCACGAAAGCGATCTGGGATCTGATGGACTGGGCCGGCGCGACGGCGGTCGCCTCAGGCGCGGTCACGGCACGGCCGCACGAGCTCGGCGACCAAGCAGCCAAAGCCGCCGCCGACCAGCTGTACCCGGACCCTCGGCAGTGGTGCCAGTCCCCGGCCGGGACGCTGCCCCAGCCTGGCGAGCGGCCAGGCGAGCCGGAGCCGTCCAGCCAGAAACGGGTCCGGACCCTGCTGCGAGGAAAACCGGGCCGGTCCCGGCTGCGGGCCTACGCTCGCGGCCGCGACGTCGTGCCCGCTGGCGACGTCGTACCGGGGACGCCGGCGGAGCCGATCTGGAACGCCCACCGCGCGCTGTCCGCCTACTCGGCAGGCTGGATGGACCGCGCCGGTGACTCCCCGGCCGACCTGGCCGCGGCCGTCGACGGCCTGGTCGAACTCGCCCAAACGTTCAGCGGTGTCGCCTCCACGCTGTGCACCGAGATCCGGTCGCGGATCGACGCAAGCATCCTTACCGGCGTCGACGCCGACCGGTTCAACGCCGCCGCTGAGCAGCTGCTCGCCGCCGTCGGTCCTGAGCACCCTGACGGCGGGCGCACGAACCAGCTGGCCTCGGCTTTGTCCGCCGTACGTGACAGCCTGGACGATGCGGAGGCCACCGTGGTCGCGGCGCCGGTAGGCGTCCGCGTCCCTGACCGCCTGGCCCGCTCCCTGCATGGCCGTAGCGCCGCGCAGATCCGCGATGAACTCGGCAAAGAGAACTTCGTTCAGCGTCAGCACTCCCGTGTCGACCCGGGCTCCAATTACACCCGCGCTGACCACCTGGTCCGCGTCCTGACCTGGATGCACGCCGCCAACGCCGAACGCTACGACTACGACCCTGACGGCGTCTTCGGCCGCTAACCGTTCGGGGCCCCGGACCCTTGGTGCCGGGGCTCCACGTTGCCGCTCGTCTCCCGGACAGCTTGCCCGGGGCAACAGGACATGCGGGGGTCCTGCCCCCGCTCCCCCGGCCATCCCTCCGAGAGACGTCGACGGGAAGGTCTCTCATCAATCAGACGGGCAGAGCCTGCACGCAGCGGCGGAGACGGCGTGTCAAGACTCGCTCCGCTCGGCCCGGGGCAACTGGACAAGCCGCTCCCACTGCGAGCACCCTGCGGGCGCCTGATCGACGAGAGACTCCGGATCACCCGATCTTTTACGTTGCTTAAAAAACTTAAGTGCGGTAAAGTCTGGGTATGGGTAAAGAGCTCACCGAGCGGCAGGCCGAGGTCCTGCGCGACGTCAGGCTGCTCTACGAGCGGCACAAGGAGGTCCAGGCCGAGGAGAAACAACTCTTCGCCCTGCTGCTGTCCGCGATCCGCGCGGCCGCGGTCGAGGGCGTGAAGCAGCGCCAGATCGCCTTGTCCATCAAGGTGTCGGACAGCTGGGTTTCGCAGATCATCAAGAAGGCCGTCCGGCCGTGGTGGGACGCGGATCGCGCCGGCGGGGTCTCCCCTCGCGACGAATGGCACGCCTGGCTGGCCGAGCATCAGCCACCGGAACCGCCGCAGTAGCTCACCTACTCACCGCACCACACATAGCGGTGACCGGACCCCGATTTTGCAGACCCGGGCCCGGCCACCAGATCCCACCACACGAGGCAGGAGCACACCATCATGTCATCGACCGCGAACACTCAGCTGAGCCGTGCCCGGAATCGCCGCGCATTCGCTTACAGCTACAGCCGGCTGGAGCAGATGCTGGCCGGCCACACCCGGCCTCAGCTTCGCCGCTACCGACAGACCTGGCAGAAGAGGCTGGAGCAGGCCGAGTTCGGCAGCGAGGCGTACGCACTGGCGCTGGGCGCGTGGACGTACCTCAACGAGCATCTCGCCGCCGGCTCATGCCAGCGGCCCGCCCGGCGGACCACGCGCCGGTACACGGTCCGCGGGTCCAAGTGGTGACCCGGCCGCACCGTCGGCGCCTCGCTGACGTTGAGCCGCCGTTCGGCATCCCGAAGTCCACGATGAACAGGAGTGCGCAATGACCGAGACGACGGCACTGGGGCCGGTCGACGAACTTCTGATGGCTTGCGCGACCTGGGAGAACCTGATCGAGCAACTCGACGGCACCGCCCTGGCGGCCGAGCTCGGGCAGCTTCGGCGGGGCGGCTTGGGCAAGGTCGTCGACGCGGTCAGCAAGGTACTTGCTGCCACCCACCAGGTCGCCGAGCTCGTCGCCGACGAGGTCGAGCAGTTCAACGCACAACCGCACGAGATGGCCGAGGCGATCGGTGCCCTCGAGCACGCCGGCAACTGCCTGTACGAGGTGCACAAGGAACTTGACCCGCCCGCCGGTACGACAACCCGCTACTGACCGAGGGCGGCCGCGACGCCAGCAACGCGGCGCGCGGCCGCCCTCTGCATGAGACAACGAGAGGTACGACTTCTATGAACCAGATGCAGCCCAGTGACGAGATCCGGCAGGTCACTCGGGAGCTCGGTGAGAGGCTGGACCGCGGCCGGAAGATTGCCGCGGGCACCCGTGGCTCGGCCGGAGTTCGCGTACTCGAGCTGTGGCGAGAAAGGGCCTCGGTCCGGCGGACACAGGCCGGGTTCGAGGCCGCGGAGGATCGGGTCGGTGCGTACCGAGTGCACGGGGTCCACTTGGCAGAGATCGACGTCGAGCTCAGTGAGTTGCTGGACTTCGGCGTACCGCCGCGCGCCGCGCCGGGCGTCGCTCTCGCTATGTCGGCGTCTGCGCTGCTGCGCGATCTGATCGCCAACCAGGGCGTCGAGTCCCGATCCGTGAACGAGTGGCTCACCCGGTTCGATCGATGGCAGGCCGCGTTCGGGGAGGATGTCCCGCCTTCGCCGGCCGACGGAGCTGAGGACACTGATGGCCGATGATCGCGGTACGGCGCTGGACCTGGCCCTCGAGCTCCGCGCCGACCCGGACTTCACCGTCGCCGAGCTGCCTGCCGAGCTGCGGTCCCTGGTGACCGCTGATGACCGGGAGGCGATCGCCACTATCCTGCTCGGCGAGCTTGCACAGCGAGTCCGCCGCGACACCACCACCGCTGACCACCAGCAGAACGGACGTGCGTGATGCAACCAGCAATGGCCCCTGAGGTCGCCGAGCAGCTCGGCGACGACGCCGACCGGTACCTGACCGAGGCGGCGATCGGCATCGGCTCGTGCCGCGACTGCTCCCGGTCGGTCGATGTTGCCCAGGAACCCTCGTCCCTGGTGCTGCTGGTCTCCTCCCCCGATACCGAGCCCGGGAAGTTCATGACGCTCGCGCTGACTCACGCCGCCTGCTCCCCCTCCGAGGTCCGGCAGATGCCTCGGGACGAGATCGAGAGCTACCTGTTCAGCGCAGGGCACCCGATCGGGTCGGTCAGCGCAATGAGTGGAGCCCTGCAGGCACCGGGCGGCCCTGTTCGCCCGGTCCTGTTCGTCTCGAACCACGGTGAGCTGACGACCATCACCGAGCAGGGCGCCGTCGACGCCTCGACGGCGGAGCTGTTCGCCGCCGGCTGGGAGATGGTCATGCAGATCGACAGCAACCCGATCGCACGAAGTGAGACCCGGGTCAGCTTCACTGCCTCCGGGGTGGAAGAGCCGTACATCGCAGGGCGACTCCTCATCGGTACCAGCACGCAGGTGATGGCCGACCTGGACCTGCTCGTGCACCCCTTGTGGATGCAGCTCGTGCTCAACGAAGGCGAGGTGGCCGTGTACGCGGGCCGCTTGTCGGTGCAGCACTGGACCGCGGGCATCGACTACGAGCGAATCAGCCGCGCGATCAACGCCGGCGTGCTGGCCGGGTGCATGCTGCCCGCCGAGATCCACGGCAAGTAGCTCACCACCACAGACGAGGGTCCCCGGCCAGATGGCCGGGGACCCTCGCTTTTCGTGTGGGCCGAGAGATCCGAAGTATCCCGGCCCACGCTCTGGGGTGGTCAGTACAGCGAGACGTGGACGTGGTCGAAGTGGCCACCGGTCGCGTCACCGGTGTCGTAGACCCCTCCCCCGTTGTACGGCTTCCACTGCCCTGTCCTGGCTGACCAGATCTGGCCCGACCAGATCACATAGTGCACACCGTACTGACCGGCGCCGCTGAGCACCCACTGTGCGACGGCGTCACCTCTGGCCTTCTCCGCGGCGTTCTTGCGGCTGTCCTTGCCGATCATCAGGTCGCAGGCGCGGCCCTTGGGGTGATCACTGGTCGGATTCCAGGCATGCGCGTCCCAGCAGCTGATCGCCTGCCCCGGCAGTGCCGCCTTCGCTGCACCGATCCAGGCCGCCGTCCGCGGGGTGACGCAGAGCCCTCCGTTGCTGGGGTCCGGGCGGACGCTGCAGTCCTCGGGCTGCCAATCGCCGTTGATCTTGCCCTTGCCTGGCACGTCCGTGCAGGATCCGAGCGGGTCTGAGGTTGGGCCAACCGTGGCGCCCGGCCGCACTGGCCGGCCGCCGTACGGATCTCCCGGCCGCTCGAGGTCGAGACCGGCCTGTGCGGCGATCTCGCGAGCGGTCTTCTCCTGCCGGGCGTAGGCGTCGGGGTACTTCGACACCTGGACGGCTTGGGCAGCCTCGGTGAGCGGCATGTCGTACCAGCCGTCGATCTGGCTCAGTCCCGGCGGCGGCGGATCCTCGGGCCCGACGCCGAAGAACGCGCGGGTGGCGTACTCCTCGTTCTGCAGCTGCGCCGGCGTCCCCCAGCCGGCCGACGGCCGCTGCTGGAAGATGCCCAGCGAATCGGCGTCTCCGTAGGCCAGGTTCTGGATCTGGGACTCCTGCAGCGCGGTCATCAGCGCGACCAGCGTCGCGCGGCCGGGCAGCCCGTTTTCGATCGCGATGCGGTCAAACATCTTGGCGTACACGATCTGCTGAGCGCGCAGTGGCCCGTTCTCTTCGGGCTGATCGGTGCCGCCGCCGGGTATCACGACGTCGCAGCCGGCGGCGACGCTCTTGGTGTTCGCGGCACCTCCCAGCAGCATCATCGAGACGATGACCAGCAGGACCAGGACGCCGGTCACCTTGACGAGCAGTCCCCGGGACAGGATCGACGCCCCGGCAGCGCCGGCCCGGGCGACGTCGCTCTCGTCGTACATCAGCCGGACTCCCCCGCGATGGCGCTGACACGCCACGTCCCACGGTCAGGCACCACCGTCACCAGCTCGCGAAGATCGAACTGGTCAGGCTTCGGACCGGTCACGGTGATTCGGGCAATCAGCAGCCGCGTCACTCTCGTCGTGGTGTCCGCCGGCGCTCCCCCACCGCTCGGCGGTACCGTGATCGTCACCTTGCCCACCTGGGACGCACCGCCGTCAGCCGCCAGCGCTTCGTAGGTGAGGTCGTCGTCGGCTTTGAGCGACTCCCGTACGTCGTCGGTCAGGTACGGCTCCATCCGGTCGACCAGCTGGGCGTAGGTCTCGGTCGACGGCGTCCGGGTGTAGAAGGCCTGCGCCCACGCCTGGATGACACCGTTGACCAGCACCGGGTTCAGCCGGGCCGGTGCCACCGGCGTCGGGCTCGCACTGCCCGACGCGCTCGGCGACGTCGTCGACGTTGTCGCGGCCGGTCCCCGGGCACCCTCGGTGGGTTTGAGAATGGTCACTCCCCCGCCGTCGTTACCGCCGGCCTGTGAGTCCTTCCCGATCCACTTCGGTACGACGTACCCGACACCTGCCAGCACGAGCACGATCACCACCACGACGACGAGCACGGCACCGGGGCTGACGGGTTCCTGGTCGCGGCGCTGCTCACGCATCCACTCGACGCGCGCCGCCCGGTCGGCCTTGCGCCACCGCCGCTTCCCGCGGCGGCGCTCCCGGCCGGAGTCGAGCTCGAGGATCTCCTCGGGGTAGTCGTAGTCGTTCCTGGTCAGATCCCGCCAGTCCGAGGGCGGCTCGGGCTTCTCGGTCATCGCGTCCTCTCCGGGATCCGTTCAGGCCTGGATCGTGGCGGCACCTGGGCCGGGGTTTGGTGGTATGTGCGGAACTTCCGCGGCTGGCTCCTGGGCGGCCGCGGCGTGCGCGCCCCGGGCGGCGGCGGGCCTTCTCGCAGCGTCGGCGTACTGGGCCGGACCGACTCGTAGCGGTTGGTCGCCTTCCCGGGCCGGTAGGCGCGGGGCGCGGTGTGCTTCGGTTCGGTACTGGGCCGACCGGGTGCAGCGTCGACCTTGCGCGGCACGTTGCCACTCGACAGCCGCTCGCTGCTCTTGTCGGCGGGCTCTGTCGTCGCTTCAGCGGCGCTCCCCGCAGAGCCCTTCCCCGCGCCGGTTGGCCCTCCGGGGGTGTGTCCGCCGATGGGGCGGCTGCTGCCGGCGGCGCTGATCTTGTCCGGATCGCTGACGTCGACCTTGCGCGGGTCCTTCGCTGCAGGATCCACCTTGATCGTGCGCGGCCGCGGCGCGGAGATCTCGTCCCCGGGCGCGGTCGGCGTCTCGGGCGGCTCCGCGGTCCGGCCAGGCAGGTGGCCCGGGCCGCCGCCTGGGCGTGACCCGCCCGGACCGGTGCCCTGGGGCCCACCCGGTGTACTGGGCTGCGGTGAGGTCGGTGGTGGCGTCGACGGCCGGGGCGGCCGCGGCTTGATCCGGTCGTCGCCGTCCGGTCCGGGATTCGGGTCGGGTAGCGGTTTGGGGTTCCGCGGCGGCTTGGTGCTGCTGGTGGTCGTACGGCGCCTGGAGCGGCCGAACTTGCTCAGGCCACCGAGCATCTTCATGGTCTGCCGCAGCGCCAGGGCACCCATCAGCCCGCTGCTGGCCATGCCGGGCCGCATCATCTGGGTGACGCTCTCGAGCATCCGCCGCAGCCGGAACGCTGCGAACAGCACCGACAGAGCCAGGCCGTTGACCGGCAGCCATCCCATGTTGCCCGCCAGCGAGTAGACCGCGGTCACGAGGGACAGTGCGGTCCCGAAGACCAGCAGGGCCAGGACCGACTGCAGGACAAGGCCGAGCAGGATCTCGAACCAGTTCATCCCCCACTGACGCGGGCGGCCGGGTATCACCCACAAGCACGCGAAGAACACTCCTGCAACGAGCATCAGGAGGGCCCCGATGAAGGCCATCGCAGCGGCGAAGGCCAGTGTGATGGTCAGCGCAGCGAAGACGACCGCGGCGAGGAAACCCAAGACGAGGATGCCGAGCCGACCGACAGGGTTCTCACCCTTGGTCCACTTCACGGTGGGGGCGTCGCCCCCACCTTCCATCCTCTTCAGTTCCCCGTCGATGTACTTCATGCGGGTGTCGTCGTCCATCCCGCGGTCGAGGATCGCTTTGCCGTAGCGCTTGCACGCGTCGAGCGAACCGAACTCGGCCAGGCACCACGGTGTCGCGGCGAACGCACGCCAGGTGGCGTCAGCCGATTGCCGCAGCAGTTTGTCGCGGGCGTTGCCGGTGTTGTAGGCCGGGGCCGGCATCTCGAAGGGCACCGTGTTGTCGGTGGTGTTGATCGCTCGGGTCGATGCGTCCATGACGGCGGTTGCGCCGACCTGGCGGACCGAATCGATCCCGTTGACCCACAGTCCCGCGCCGGAGGTGAAACTCACCGCCAGGACGCCGGCGGCGACCACCCACATCACCTGGCTCGTCCCGCCTCCGGAGCGACCGCCTCGCTGACGGGCGTAGGCGATGACCGCGCCCAGCGCCAGCGCAGCGGGAAGAAGCCAGCTGGTCAGGGCGCCGCTCGCGGCGGTGATGATGCCGGTGGTCGCGTCGGAGACCGATTTGATGTCGGTGATGCTGAACAGCCACCAGCCGACCGAGATCGCGCCCCGGGTGATCGCGATGATGGCCAGCATGATCATGTTCGCGTAGGAGTTCAGCAGGCTCTTATAGCTGAGCGATGAGAACCGGCCGTCGTCCTGGTCGAGGTGGTACGCCATGGCGCTGTAGGCCTCGAACAGATTGCGTGTGTCGCCGTGGGTCAGGTCCGGCGTGGGCATGAGGTCACCGACGCCGGTCGGTGTGGTCGGTGTGGGGTCCGCGGTGGAGGCCGCGAACGCGGTCCCAGCTGAGGCGATAGTGGCGATCAGCAGGACGCCGAGAGCCAGGCGTCGGCGGTTCATGAGGCACCTCGTCTTTCACCGAGCGTCGTACCGAGCGGGTCTCCGGTGGCCATGTCGTCGGAGTTGGCGTCCTCGGCCTGGTCGACCAGCCACGAGCCGTCGGGCTGCTTCATCATCCGCAGCGCGTCTCTGCTCGGCGTGGATCCGCCGGTGGTCAGGTGGTACTCGACCAGGACGCCGACGCCTTCGGCGAAGTCCTTCGTCGTCACGACCTTCGGTTCGTCGGCCTTGACGTTGCGGTCCTTCAGGTACGCCCGGTCCTTCTCGCAGGCCTCTTGGCTGGCGTCGCGCTGCCGCTCTGTCTCCAGTCGGCACACGGTCGCCGGGTCGCCGACGTTGATCGCGTTCACGTAGGCGATGGCGGTCTCGTCGCGACGGTCGACGGTGTGCTGCTCGGCCCTGTTCGTGAGGAGAAAGAACACCAACAGCCCGGTGCCCACGAACAAGACGATGGGCAGCACGACCAGCAGGAGCAGTCGCCGGCGACGGCCTGCGGCTGGGTCCGCATACGCGGGAGACTCAGCGTTCACGCTGCTCCGCCTTCCTCGTCGTAGTCCTGGTCCTCGTCGAAGTCGCCCTGTCCGGTGTCGGGGTTGGTGTTGAGCTGCGCCGCGATGGTGGCGTCGGGGTACTCCCACTGGATCGTGGCGACCTCGTCGTGCCGGTCGCGCATCAGGCAGTGCCCGTGCCGGATCGAGCGATCAGGGTTGGAGTTGATACTGCCGATCAGTTCACGGGTGCTCGCGTTGTTGGGCAGCCCGAGCAGCTCGGCGGCGCCGGCCTGCTGGGCAGGGGAGCGCAGCGAGAACACGAATACGGTGGTGACCTGCTCGACGAGGCCGGGGTTGTTGGTGATCGTCACGGCGTCTTGGGTGTCGAGGACCAGGCTGGTGCCGAAGGCCCGGCCCATCCGCGCGATGTTGTTCAGGAACGCGGCACCGTCGGAGGTCCGGGCGAGCAGGTGCACCTCGGGAATGCAGATGACCTTCGGCCGCCGGCGGAAGACCTGGCTGCCGCTCGTGCTCACCATCCAGGTGAGCACTCCCCGCAACGCGGCCATGCTGACCCGCTCGAGCGCGCTCCACTGCTCGGGGTTGCTCTCCGGGTCGGGCAGGGTGAGTCCGGGCATCTGAACGAGCCACAGGCCCGGGTCGGTAGTCAGCGGCGCAGCCTCGGTGACCGGACCGGCGACGATGCTGCCCAGACCGTCTTGGGTGAGGGCGTGCAACGCCCGGCCCAGCCGCGCGGCGGCTGGGTCTTCGGTGTTGTTCTTTAGGCGCTGGATGACGCCCCAGGATGTGGGGTACTGCTCGGCGGCGGACTCGGCCCGCACGGCTTCCACCAGCAGCGACTCGGCGCCGTTGCGCAGCTCACGCGGAGCGATCAGGGTCAGCTGCGCCGGGACGTGGAGAATCGCCTCGTCCGGTGGCAGGAACCGGAACAGGTCGGCGGCCCCGGAGTGCTTCGGTGAGATCCGGGTGACGTTGGAGGGAATGCGGTAGTCGCGGGCGGCGTCGACAACGCCGGCAAGGTCGCCCTTGAGGTCGAACACGACCGTCCACGCCGACATCATCGCGGCGTCCAGGGACGACAGCATGATCGCCGTCGACTTGCCGCGGCCCGATCGGCCGATCATCACGGTGGTGGTCGCATCACCTCGGGCGGATCCGGCGGCCACGTCGTTGCGTACGATCCCGGGAGTGCTGCCGGTCAGGACGCCGATCGCCGGGCCGTCATTGTCACCAACTCGGGATCCGCACCAAAACGATGACCCGAAGAACGCGGCCGCCTCGCGGACGTGGCCGAGATCGGTGATCCGCAGCCGATCGCCGGCAATGCTCTCCAGCCACAAGTCCCGCTGCTCGTTGGCGCCGACGTTGACCGTGATACCCCGCTCGGCGAAGTGCTGAATCACGGCGTCGACGTGGACCTCGAGCTCAGCCCGGTTCGTGGCCGTCACGATCAGCCGCGGGTGGTCTTCCACCAAGGTGATGCCGTCGCGCCTGATGTCGCGCTGGATCTGGCTCATCACGTCTTCGGTCTCGGTGATCTCTTCCGACGGCACTCCGGCCGAGCCCTGTGCGGCGCTGCGCGCCTGCTCCTTGGCTGACTGCTTGGCGTCGTTGACCAGCTTGCCGGCCGTCTTCGGCCGCAGCACGGTGAACCGCACCGACGCGTCCACGTTCACGGAGTGCTCGCCACCCTCGCCATCGATGTACGTCACATCGGACAGCGTTTTGAGCCATTCGCCCGGACCGGGTACCTCGAGGACCTCGTCGAACTCGTCCATGGTCAGAACGCAGGTGTAGGCGACGACCTGGTCTTCGACGTCGAAGATCTCCAGGTGGTCGCTGTACGGAAGCGTCTTGCCGGCCGCCAGCCGCGCCAGCGGCGCCCCGGCGACGGTGCCGGCCTTCGGCACCGCCACCGCGTCGCGGTGCATCTCCCGGGCGATCATCCAGGAGATCTCCTCGACGCTGGCGAGCCTGGCCTGCCAGGGCGATTTGGCCAGCGCCTGACCGATCTTGATCACGCTGCCGCTCAGGTGATTCAGCTCTTCCCTCGACACCTGGCGGGTGTTGGTCGCGAGAGCCTCTGTCACCACGCCCGGCAGTACCGCCGATGTGCGCGGCTTGCGGTCGGCGATCTTCACCCCGAGCAGCACGTAGCGCTGCGGGAGCTCGTCGGCGTCGATGCGCGCGCCTCGAAGATCCGCCCAGGCCTCACCATCGCCGTTGACGAACGACGGGGACACCTCTTCGGCGTAGCCAAGGCCGGACACCCGGCCCCAGACGACCTTCAGATGACACTCGCGCTCGGCGAGGTAGCGCATGGCGAACCGGACGACGTCGTCCAGCTCTGAGTCCCGCATCCCGTCGGTCGACATGTCGCTGTTCTTGGTCGGGATCAGGTACCACGCTTCGGCGCGGTGTTCGCTGATCAGCAGGCCGTCGGCGGCGGCGACCAGCTTCGGTGGCGGCTGCACCCGGTCTTTGCCCAGGCCCAGGCTCGCCAGTCCTCTGTTCAGCAGGCGGTTCATGATCGGGCTCCTTGCGATGTACGGCGGGCGAATCGGGCCCGGGCGGCGGCGATCTGGTCGGCGTCAAACAGCCGGACCCGCTGGTCGAACTCGATCGGCGCCGCGGCGGGCAGTCGTTGCCGGTCCGAGCGGTTCCGGGTCCGGTCCCACGGCGTCCGGGGGTCCTGGCGGAAGTCCAGGAAATCCCAGACCGCCTCGATCGGGAGCCGTTCCCGCAGCGGGATCATCTCTTCGCGGGTCGCGGCTCGGGCGCCGAGTGAGATCACTGGTCGGTGACCGGCCAGCGCGTAGCGCAGCTGGATCAGCCACTCGGTGATCCGCCTCCGGCGGCCGGCGTGACTCGGGCTGTCCTGCCACGCGACCCAGGCGAAAACGCCGGGCGGCAGTAGGTAGACGAGAGCCTCGTACTTGTTCGGGAACCCCAGGAAGGGTGCCAGCACAGCGATCCACACGATGAACGCGACGATGGTCAGGCCGAGTTGCTTGCGCGGGGCCCCTTCGCCGAGATCGATGTCGAACAGGTCGTACTGACGTGTCTCCAGGCTGAGGTGCTTGGTGAGCGTCCTTCCCTGGCGCATCGTCAGCTCGTCCCTGCGATCAGGTCCCAGAACGACCGCAGGATCTGCAGGAACACGTTGTTGGCGTAGACGATCCCGAACACGAGCACGCCGGCGGCGAGGTGCCCGAACAGAGTGCCCCACTCCCGCTTGGCGTAGTACTGGATCGAGCGGACCGCCATGATGGCGATGAAGAGGTTGCCGCAGACGAACAGGACGTAGTCCTTGGCGTCCGCGCCGGTCGGCGCGGCCATGACCACCAGTTGGGCAAGCATTGTTATCTGTTCCTCCGTTAGTTGTTAGCGATCTCGGCGACTTGCCAGCGCTGTGTTCCATCTGCGGCCGTCGAACGCAGCAGGGTCAGCCGGTAGTCCTGGTTCAGCTGGGTTCCGGTCCCCGGCAACTTCCACGTCACGGTCGCGAGGGCGGTCCGGCGATCACTGTTGCCGGTCTCAACGGTCCAGGTCTTGAGCTCTTCCAGCTCCACCTGGCCGCCGAGGCTCTGGATCCCCGAGCTCGGCGCGGCGATCGCAGCTGTTGCCTCGTCGCTGGTGCCGTACGCGCCGAAGAACGCTCGCGCGTCCGATTCGGTCGACGCGGTCAGATCCGGGTCGGGTTCGGCAGTCGCCGTCTTGCTGGTCGCTCCCGCGGCCGAGGCTTCGGCGACGAACGCCGGCGCACCGGACACCACCACTCGTGCTGCGCCGACCTCGACCGGGACGGACAGCCGCCGCCACACCGAGCCCGACGCAGTCCACTTCTGTCCGGAGCCCTTGAACGGCGTGATTCTGGCCAGCACGATCACGTGCGCCTGCTGGCTGCTGGTGACCTCCACCTGGCCGGGATAGACGGCTGCGACAGTCTGTACGCCTTGCCCGTTCCAGCCGCTCGAGGCGTCAAGGCCGGCGGCCAAGTCGAGCGCTGTGGCCTTCGCGCGGGCGTCGCGGGCTCGCTCGTCCCACGTCAGGTACGACGTGGTGAACCGGGCCGCGACCTGTGTCGCCTCACCGGTGGGAAAGGTGGTGGTGGCACCTTGGACGACCTGCGGGCCGTCGAGACCGTACGGCCAGATAATGGAGCGCACCCCGATGATGCACAGCAGCACCACGAGGGCGAGCAACAGGTAACGCAGGGCTCTGGCCACGATGCTGGTCGGCTTCTCGTCGACGACCGTGAAGACGGGTCGTTCCTGCCGCAATCCGCTTGGGCGGCTCCGCGTTCCCGTGTCCGCCTCGGAGACACGCCGGCTCTCAAAGGGCTCCGGGTGCTCCTCGACCGTGCCGTCGGGGTGGAAAGTCACGGCCCCACTGCCGATCGGCTCGTGAGCATTCACGCGGACCGGCTGGCCGAGGTTGCGGGCGCGCTCCGTCACCTGCTGGATGGCATTGGCCCGGCGCGCGTCGACGTCGGCACCCTCCAGGACGTAGGTGGTGCCGGCGATCTCCATCCGCGGGTGTTCTCCGTGCAGGTACACCTCCACGGCGGCCTCGCCTGCAGGGGCCTCATCCGCGGCCGCGTCTCCGGCCTGCTGCTCGGCCTCGTAGGCCTTCCAGCTCCACCCGGTCGGCGGCAGCGCCAACAACTTCCGGAACGCCTTCACCTGCCCGTCCTCCTTGCTCGTCGCATGCCGCTGGTAGCGGCGGCTTCCCGGATGGGTCCGGGTTCCTGGAAACTGCGCGGGGAGGCGATCCCGTCGTAGCCGGCCGCCGCTCCCCTCGGCTGCTTCGCGCACCCGGTGAGGACCTGCGACGGCTTCCCCGTTGTTGCCTTCGTCAACCGTCGTACGACGCTGACCATATGTGACCGCGTCGACACTGCCCGGATGATTTCTTGGGGTCCGGTCAGCTGGGCCGCTGCCGCCGTTCATGTGGCCTCCGCCGGGCGGGGCTTCCTGGTGGGCCGGATGTCGTGCTCGATGAGGTCGCCCCATAGCCCGACGTCGACGCGGCGAGTGACCTCGTCGGCGACCAGGTCGAGCGGGATCGTGGTCACTGCGATGTCGGCGCCGATGTCGTCGCCGGCCTCGGCACGCACGCGGCGCTCGATGGTGGCGGCGATCGCTGCGCGGCGCTTGGCTCGCAGCTCGTCCTCGGCCCGCTGTTCGGCGGCGGCCTTGTTGTCCTCGCGGACGATCCGCAGGGATTCGTGCATGCCGTAGCCGTGTTCGACGGCCAGGCGGCGCGCCTGCGCCGTGACCTTGGGTTCGCGCAGCCACTGCATCAGCCCGTACACGGGTGCCGGGCGGGACATCATGCCAGCGTTGCGCAGTACGTCGCGTCGGCGCGCTTCGGAGTACAGCAGCCAGAGCAGGTAGGCGAACACGGACAGACCGGTGAAGCCGATCGCCGGCGTCCAGTCGCCCCAGTGCCCGACCAGGTTGAACCCGGCCGCGACCGTAGCCGCGGCGAACGACATGATACGGAAGCCGGTCGCCCGCTCCCCCAGCCGACGCCGCAGATCCGCCGCGTACGCGGTGACCACACCTCCGAACTCGAGCACAGCGAACGCGGGAGCCACCACTGCGGCCATTCCCCAGACCGGCCAGTTGTCGGGGAACGGGATGTGCTCGACCCCGGCCCAAACCTGCCCGGTGAGTGCGCCTGCGGCCGCGACGATGTAGAACCCGTACATCAGGTTCCGCAGGGTCTCGTGGTGCTTCTCGGTCACAGTCGACGCCAGCACTTCGGCCGCTTCCTGATTCTCGGCCGCTCGCCGAATCGACGGCGCGGACTCGATCGCGGCTGCGACCCGCTGGTCTGCGTCGACCTGCACCCGTTCGAGCTCGGCGCGAGCCTGCTGCAGCTGGGCTTCGGCCTGCTCCTTCAGCTCCTGGACCTGGCCCTCATGCGCGGCCTTCAGCTGGGCGAGCTCTACCGCGGCCTGCTCCTCACTCAGCCGTTCCCGCTCGGCCGAGGCACCCTCGAGGCCGGCCAGCTGCCTGGTGGCCTCGGCCTTCGCGGCCGCCGCTTCGCTGCGCGCCTGCAGTACCTGAGCGTCGGCAGCCGCGCGGATCTCGCTGATCTGCCGTTCGTAGTCAGCCTGCACCTGCTCCACCTGAGCTGTGGATTGGCGCTGGGCTCCCTTGAGCCGTTCCGCGGTGGCTCCTTCTACCGCAGCCACACGCCGGTCCGCTTCGGCCCGGGCGTCCGCGATGGTCTGGTTCGCCCACTGCTCGATCCGGGCCGCGTTAGCCTCGGCCGCCCGCTGGGCCTCCACAGCCAGCCCCCGCGCCTGTTCGGCTCGCTCGAGGTCAGCGGTGAGCTCGCCGACGGTGTCGACGGTCTCGCCGGCGCCGTCGTCGGCAATCCATCCCTGGAGCCGCATCTCTTTCATGCGGTCGCGGCCCCAGCCCCGGGACTTGCCGAACTGGTCGCCGACCTCCTGCTGCGTCGGCAGATGCTTGTTGTTCTGGTTGTACTCGAGGACCCAGCGGTAGGCGGCCTCCTGGAGCTCGGCGGTGGTCATCGCGTCGGGGTTCTTCGTACCGGGTTCAGGCACGATGGAAAGATCGGCCTGGGTCATGAACTGTCCTCGTCTCGCTCGGGTGAAGGGGCGGAACCGGCTCCGCGGGGCTAGTTTTGGTCTTCCCACTGCGGATCCGCCGGCTGCGTGACGCTGCGGGACTGCGTGTGGCTGCGGGGCTGGTCGCCGAGGGCGAGCCCGACGTACCGCGCCTGGATCAGTCGCCGGCTCTTCTTCTCCTGGGATGCCTGGTCGACCCACTCGTGGTTGCGGATCTCTCCGACGACGATCACCTTCGCGCCAGCGCGAACCTCGGCCGCAACGGCCTTCGCCTGCTCGCCCCAGATCTGCACCGGCCAGAACACTGGGTCGGTGCTCTGCCAGGCGCCGTTGCCATCGCGGTAGCGGTCGCTCACGGCGATCCGGAACTCGGTGACGGTCTTGTCGGTGGTCGTGGAACGCATCTCGGGCGCCCCGGCGATGTTGCCGATGAAGGTGTGATCGGTCATGACGAAGTCCTCTCGGAGTAGCTCGCTAGCTGGTGATGTGGGGTGGTGCGGTGGCCGCGAGTAGCTCCGAGGTGATCCGTGCGGATCCGGCAGGCTGCTACTCCACTGCCTTGCCGGGTCGGGCCGGTCGCCCTCGTCCCCGGCCGCGGGCCGATTCCGGCGGCGGTGGGAACGGCCGGCCGTTGTTGTACTTCTCCTCGAGCCGGGCCACGTTCTCCAGCACAGGCCGCAGGATGAAATCGCTCAGGTCGGCGTACCCCTCTTGCCGGCCGACGTGGAACTCGCAGTTCCGGATGCGTGAGTCCTCGTCCTCGTCGTAGATCCAGGCCTGGATCCGCCACTTCTCGCGTGGCTTCTTGGCGGGCGGGTTCTCGGAGTGGTCGCTCAAGGCGGTGGGTCTCTCTAGGTGGAGCGCCTCCCGGCGCTCGGTCTTCACTAGTCTCCATTGTCTCTCTTGTCTCCGATCCAAGGTGGGACGCTAGCTGGTGCGCCAGGTCCTGGTCGCGGTTTTCGGTCGAAATTGCATGTTGTTGCAACGGGTCGCGCTCTGGCTCAGTCGCGTCGCCGGTGGTAGTGGCAGGGGCGCGGGAGGCTACGTCACCGCTGCCCCGGTCCCCCGTGCATGGGGTCAGCCGCCCGACGTCGCCGGCCACCCGCGGACCGACCCTGAAGGGTTCTTCTCCTTCCGGGCGGGTGTTCTTCGACTGGCTGGTTTTCCAGCCAGGCCGGCCACCGCGCGACAGCATCGGAGCTGAGGGGCTCAATGCCCCGAAGATTCGACTACCGCCGCGCCGGGTGCCGTTCTGCGCCCTCCTCACGCCGCACCTTCTTGCCTGGGGTCGATCGCCGCGAACACCCGTGCAGCCCTGATCTCGGCCCTTGCGGTGGCGATCTGGCCTTGTGCCCGGGAAATGTCCTTGCGGGCCGCCCGGATAGTCGCGGCACGGGACGACGTGACCGCCTTGATCGCCGCCTGCGCGGCAGTCAGCCGCAGCTCGTAGTTCTCCGGACAGCTCAGCCAGTGATAGGCGAGCGCGTCCACCACGAGCGCGGTTCGCTCGGCCGTCGCGTCGGGGGCGGTCCCGCGCGGGTTGATCCGCCGTACGTACATCCTGCGGCCGGTCAGGCGTTCGCGGCGCAGCTGCGCCAGGCTTACGCCCACGGTCCCGATGAGCTGCACGCCGTTCACGCACGGCAGGTCATCGCGCGGCTTCCACTCGCTGTAGTACGGATCTCCACCGGCCCGGCGTCCGAACTCGACCCGCAGCCGGTCCGAGTCCTGGTCTATGACTCCATCCCGTTCCCCGACGAGTGGCTCGACGCCTAGCACGAACACACCGGCCACGCGGGAGGCCTCCACTTCGTACGTGGTGACGCCGTACCGCCAGTCATGGGCGAACTTCGCCCGGATGACGCCGACGTCGGCGGCTGCGATGTTCACGCGCTCCACGGTCTGTTCCTCTCAGCGTGTGGGGGTTGGCGCGCCCGGCCCCGTGACCGGGCGCGCCTCAGTCAGCGGACAGTGATGGTCGGGACCTCGTCGGCCGGGTCCTTGCTGGACTTCCGGGCGGCTCGGCGGGCCGTGCCTTCGGCGGACTTCACGACCGCGATAGCGGCGATCTCCTGCGCGAGCTGCGCCAGCACCTCGGCCGGGTCGGCGTCCTCGGATACCGCGATGCTCGCGGCCTCGTGGTCGACCTCGACCCCGGCGACCGGGAACACGTCCTCGGCCCAGACGCTCACGTTGTAGCCGTACCGGTCGGCCTGCTCCGCGAGGTTCTGCAGCAGCATCGCTGCGCCGTCCTCGTCGGTGATCGCGTCGAACTCTTCCGGGCCGTCGGTCTGGGAGATCTCGAAAACCGACGTGATCCGGAAGCGGGTTTTCCCGCCGTCCTCTTGTTCGGCGGCGTCATCGCGGGGAAGCACGATCGCTTCCACGTCGTCGGCCGACTCCTTCGCGCTGTCGCGGCCGACCGGCTTCACGATCTTCAGACTCTTCTCGCCGTCGCGGACTTGCCGCCCTCGGGCCTGCCAGCCTCGGTAGCTGTCGACCTCGTGCAGGGGCATCCCCCGCTCGGCGGCCTGCTTCATCAGCAACCCCTGATTGCGCAGGCTGTAGGACAGCAGGCGGCTGCCGCCGCCGATCAGGGCCGCGACCCGCGCGCCGAGCTCGGGATCCCTCAGAGCCGCATCGGCATCCGCGGCTAGAGCGGCGTCGCGCTGCTGCGCGGCCTCGCGCTGCTCAGGGGTCGAGGTCCTGCGGGCCTTGCGGCGGGTCTTCGTCATCGTGACAGCCATTCCCTTTGTCTCTCTTGTCTCTTAATTCCCGTTGATGAGTTCGTCGGTGACCGCTTCGCGTGCCCTCCGGACCTGGCCCAGCTGCAGGTATTCCCGATACGCCAGCACTTCGCCGCGCGGCGTACAGTGCGCGTGCTTCCGCATGCCCTTGCGCGTGCGCTTGAGCGCTCGTTCGGCCTTCGCGAGCCGCCGTTCGGCCGCGCTCCTCCGGGGCAACAACCACCCCGGCCGCCTCACGCCTGGACCTCTTCCGGCTCGATGTGGCGCGGCGTGCCGTCCTGCCACTGGTCGGCCTGGTGGCGCTCGACGCCTTCGGCGTAGCCGTGGACGAATCCCCAGAACTCAGCCGAGCCGGTGCCGTACCGCTGCGAGGGCGAGCCCTCGCTGTACCGCTCCGCGGCCTGCCGGGCCGCAGACCGTACGAACGTCTCTGCGCCGTAGTTGCTGCCTTCGGCGGCAGACATGTTCGCGTCCAGCCACCCGGTATTGATGCCGTGGGCGTGAGCCTCGGCGCGGGCCTCTTCGGTGCTCGCGGCCGCCGGGGCGGTGATGGTCTGCGGCATGGTCGGCATCTCCTTTAGTTTGTCTCTCTTGTCTCTTATTATCTCTTTTGTCTCTTAATGAGTCAAGGGGTTTGCGGGGGTGATTCGGTGGGCGTAGGCGAGATCTTCGCGGGCCTGCAGTCGCCAGGTGTCGCCGATCTCCGTTACGAAGGGGTGCAGCTGACTGCTGGGCTGGGTGACGGCTTCGGTGCTGACCCACTGCGCGACATGGCGGCCTCGCATGCACTCCCCGCGTGCGATCACCTTGAACTGTGTTCCGTGGTCGGTGACGATGTCGCCCGCGTTGAGTTCGCTGTAGTGGACACGCTGGGTCCTGGGCGGGCCTTGGATCGCGGCGGCCATGTCGTCGAGTAGTAGCCGGGCGTCGATGTCGTGCCAGTGGCCTTGTTCGTCGGCCTCGGCGTAGCGCGTGCGGTCCTGCTCGGCCTTGGCGAATAGCTCGGCGACCTTCGCGGACTCGCGTTGCAGGGCGTCATAGTTCCTCAGGCACTGGGCAAGCGCCGCCGCGTCATACGGCTGGAAGGGGGCCGTCAACGGTGCCGGGGTTCCTGTGCAGTGGTTCACCCAGGTCTCGTATCCCGCATCGAACGCGGCACGGAACGCGCCCTCGACCGTGTCGGTCTGGTACTGCCGCTTTTCGCCGTTGGGCAACGGCGGTTCGACGAACGTTGCGTTGGTCGTGCGGGCCTGGTGGTGTCCGGCGGCGCGGCCGTCTGCGCTGGCGAGGTCGAGCGCGCGTTCGTGGGCGCGGGCCTGGTCGGTGGTCATTTCGCGTTCTCCTCGCTGCTGGTCACGGTCCCGGGGTTCTGGCGGCCGGCCTCGCCGCCGTCGTTCGCGGGCTGGGTCTCGACGGTGATGAACACCCAGGCCGCAAGGTGGCTGAGCTCGGGGCTCTGGCTGGTGGTCCGGCGGATCGCGTCCATGAGGTCGGAGGCGTCGACCTCGCAACCGGAAACGAAGGCGGCGAACGTCGCCCCCACTCCCCCGGGCGCCTGGTACCAGCTGGCGATGGTGACGGCAGCGGCGTCGCTGATCACCTCGCGCTGATCGTTGCTGACCTGCCACAGCTCGGTTTCGAGGTCGGGCGACAGGAGTTGCTGGGCGCGTACCTGGATCTTCACCGATCGCCCCGCTCTTCGCTGTCGTCGTCGAACCAGTCCAATCCGGCCTCGCGTACCAGCTGCTCGGCCTCCCGGTACAGCTCTTGGGCCCTCTCGCGGACCCGTGCCGCGCCCGCGGGATTGTCCGCGTCTTCCAGTACCTCGGCGTCGTAGTTGACCAGCCGGTCGGCGGCAGACACGAGGTCGGTGACCCGGCGCTCGATCTCGTCGTTGCTCTGCTCTGTGCTCATACTGAAAGTTTACTGCACTTAATCTTTTTAAGCAAGCTTAAAAGATTGAAGTGATGTTAGTCACGGTGGTTTTTCGTGACAGGGGCCTGCCAGTTTGAAGGGGTGTCTCTCGTTGGTCAGGTGCCCCCTGGGGAGCGCGCCGAGTGGTCGCCCGGAAAGGGTGTGCCCGACGGAGGAGGGATCGAGCGCAGCTCGACCCTTGGAGGGTGGCCGCTCGGTGTGCTCGACTTCGTCCACCTGATCGGCGAGAGACACACCGGCACTTCCCCGGCTCTCAGCAGGTTAGGGCGGGGTCCGGGGCAGAGCCCCGAGTAGTTCGCCGTACCAGCGCCGGCCCGGCGCCGTACGCGTGCAGCCAGCCCCGGCCCGGCGGCGTCCGTGTGGTCGCCGCCGGCGCCTGGAGCTGGTGGCTAGCTGGGTGGTTGGGTTGGTCCGTCGTCGTCGGCCTGGACGACGTCGCCGAACAGTTCGGCGAGCTCTTGTGCGGTTGGCTCGTTGTCATCATGGTCGACATGCCGGCCACCGGCGCGCTCCGCCGGCGCGGTCTCGGGCGGCCGGGCAGTCGACGTAGTGGCCGGTTCCGGATCCGGAATCGGCAGCATCGCTGGGTCGGACCGCGGTACGTCGACCGGCCTTACCGGCTGCCGGGACGGGATCTGGTCCGCGGGTGCTGGCGGCAGTTGCGGTGCCGGCGCGATGTCCACGAGCGCCTCGGCCTTGGCCGGGTGGCCCAGGACGACGATCGCTCGGCCCTGAACGAGGGCCTTGATCTCGTTCGGGTGGACCACGAACTCGTCGACGGCGCGCAGGCTGCCGACGCCGGTGGCAGCGGTTTTGGTGCCGAGTACGTCGGCGTCGTCGGAGACCTGGAGGGTCTCCTTGTAGACCTGCCGGGTCCCGATCCACTTGGCCCAGTCGTCGGCCGCCTGGCCTTTCTGCTGGTGGAGGATGATGACGTTGCCGTTGGTCTTGACGGCTTCCTCGAACTCGGGCGACACCACGCGCAGGTCGGCGACGCTCTGCGTGGAGATCGCGGCGATGATGCCCGCTCCCCTGGCTCGGGCGTAGAACGCCTCGAGCGCCGCGCCGCCGAGGGCGGAGAACTCGTCGACGACGACGAAGCAGCTGCGGCCGGTGTAGCGGAACCTCTCGGCCTGCAGCCGACCGCCGATACCGGTCAGGTCCTGGAGGGCGAGGTTCCCGATCCGCCGCGCGGCGGCCTTGTCGGTCGCCGCGTCGAGGCTGAACACGACGTAGTCGCCGGCCATGATCGCCTCGTACAGGTCGAGGCCGTTCGGCTGGTCGACCAGGACGGCACCCGCAGCGCTTTCGGAGATCGCGGCGTAGCGGTGGTAGATGCCGCTGAGCGACTGGACGAAGTTCTTGTCGTCGGCGCCCTCGACGACGACGAAGTTGTTGATCAGCTCGGCGGTCCGCGGGGACAGTTCGGCGATGATCCGCTCCATCCGGTTCGGATGGAGAAGCCGGACCAGGTCGGGCAGGTCACGTCGCCAGCGGCGGCGGTGGCCGCCGTCGATCAGCTGGACCTCGTTGTCGACCAGGTCGACCAGCGCGCGGCAGGCGAGCTGGAGCCACCGGGTCCCGACGGCCCGGTAGTACGGCTCGGAGAATCCGCCGTCGGCTGAGGCGTCTTCCGACTGGATCAGCTTGTTGCTGATCTCGTCGGCGGTGCCGTGCTTCAGGGGGTTGTAGGTGCTGGTCGCGTTGCGGCCGTCCAGCGTGATGACGTGGAGCCGCTTGCCGGCGGCCGCCGCCATCCGGCGGCGGTCCTCGATCACGTCGACGTCGCCCTTGAGGTCGAACATGATGTGCGAATTGGCCAGGTGCCGAGCGGACTCGGCACCGGTCAGGACCCAGGTGAGCCGGTTGATCGTGGTCGTCTTCCCGAACCCGGTCGGGCCGATGACAAGCAGGTGCAGCTGGACGGCGGCGCCGGCCAGCTCGAACACGGCTGCATCGGAGATCCGCGCGCCGATCCGGAGCCGCAGCTCCGCCGTGCTCCGCGCCGGCGCCGGTACGGCAGCCGTCTCCGGATCGGGCCGGTCGATGGCAGCCACAGTGGCTGCCACGTCGGCCGGGTCGGCGATCGGCGTCACCTCCCGGAAGTCGGCGTTGTAGCGCTGACGTCGCCAAAGCACGAACAGTGCGATCGTCGCCGCCGCGCAGATCGCGACGGGCAGCTGCTGCAGGATCCACCACGGCCACCGATCGGCGGCCGTCGCACGCAGCGCGTCCAGCCGGTTCCCGGCAGCGACCGGGCCGGAGAAGCTGCCCCAGGCCTCGATCCACGGCTGGGCGTACAGCCGGATCACCGTGCCGACGACGACGAGTGTCGTCGGCACGAGGGACCACAGGAACCACCTGCGAGCCGGCAGGGCTCGGAGGGCTGGAACGCGGTTGGCAGCCACAACGGCTGCCACTGTCAGGATCCCGGCTACCGGGTTGAGCAGCGCCAGCACGGTGAAGACACCACGCCGGATCGCCTCGAGCTCAGTCGTCTCCTGGTCAACCAGGGTGCCGCGGCGTGGCAGCCTCGGCCGGTTCTCAACCTGCCCCCGCACTTGATCACTCACTGTAGGCATCCTCTGGTGGTAGAGCCCGTCCCGACGAGGTGGAGGTCGCAGAACGAGGAGAGATGTCGCGCCACTGCTGGACCGTGATTTTCCGGGGCCGCCCGATCTCGGCGGCCGCCTCATTCGCCTCGTCGGCCGCGGCCCGAACGGTGGCCGCGACCTGGGGCACGGTGTAGTACCGCACGCCCGTGATGTGGTCAGCGTAGATGTAGGCCATCATCAGCCGGACCAGTCGGCGACTGTCCTTCCTGGAGGCCTCGAGCTCGTGGGCCCAGGTCTGGCCCGCGGGCGAGACCGTGACCATGTCCGGGTACAGCCACCGCAGCGACCGGCCCGTGCCCATCAGCCGGACCGAGTACTTCGGGTCCTTCGGCTTCGCGTTGTCGGGCGTTTCGAGGTGGCGGATCTCCCGTTCCGTGAGGATCTGGAGGTTGGGTTTATCCACAGCCACCGCGCGGGCGATCGCGACCATCTCATGGTCGTGTCGGAAGTCGGCGAGGCGGGGTCTGACGACGCGCCCGCCGATGCCGGCGACTGTCATTCCTTCCCGGGTCAGGGCCCAGGAGCTGGGAAGGTCGTGGACCATCCGGTCGGAGGTCAGCAGGCCGATCTCGCGAAGTCCGCGCAGGCGCCGCTCAACGACCTTGAGCGGCGCCGACCGCCCACGCGCGGTGAACTCCTCGGCGACCTGCGGCGCAGTGGCTCCGCGCCAGCGGCCGAGCCACGCCAGCCACTCGACGTCCCGCTGCGTGACCTGCCAACGCTTCACCGCGCCCTGTATCCCGGCCACCGTCTCACCTGACCTCTCCAGCCGATCCCGGCCATCCGCCCGACTCACTCAAATTCTTTCATCTTTCCCTTATCTTTCCTTCCTTCCCTTGCTTTCCTTCCCTTATCTTTCCTTCCCTTTGCTTTCCCTTTGCTTTCATTCCTGTTCACTCAATCCAGACCAACTTCAACTTTCACAACACACAGTTCCTCTGACCCACACCCACCCCCCTTTCTCCTTGTTCCAGACCGACACCTCCGTCCTTGTCGTTGGAGGAGGGAGGTGTCGGTCTGGAACAAGGTTTGCCGCAGGTAGAAAGGGGGGTGGGTGTGGGTCAGAGGAACACCCCAGGAACGCTCTAGGAACACCCTACAGCAGCCCGGGACCTGTGGTCACGGGCTGTTTCTGATCGTTTTGACGCGCCGATTGGCGCGTGTTTCTAGGCCGCGAGCATCACCTCGCGGTCGTACAGCTCTGCTTCGGCCCAGCGGTCGCGCAGGAGCTGCCTGCGACGGTGCCGGTCCCAGGGCGTGAGGTCGTTGTAGATCGACTTCCACACCCGTCTTCTCAGGGTCCGGTCAGCCTCACTCAGGCTGTGCCACCAGCGCGCCCGCCGCTCCCGGTCGGCCGATGCTCGTTGCAGCGCGCAGCGCTCGCGGCCGACCTCCCAGTTGGCCCGGAAGCGGATCCGGTCGGCCGCCCGCTCGGCCCGGAACTGGGTCCGCTCGACGGCGTACTCCCGCCGCCGGCGGCGCCACTCGGACCAGCCGGCTGCAGGTGCCGCCGGGGTCCTCCTCGAGGCGTTCAGCTCCCATCGGCCGCGGCGGTGAGTCAGCAGACCGCGGCGGTTCAGCTCCTCCATCCGGCAGGTCAGTGACTGGCTTTGCCGGGTGCTCAGGTGGCCGTTCTTGGGTTCCTGGTATCCGGCTGCTCGGCGAAGGTCTGCCAGTGGTGACGGTCCTTCGAGGACGGCACTTGTCCACAGGCTCAGGCTGCCGGCGGGGAGGCCGACCCAGAGGGGGTGCGCGGGGGAGGGGGTGTGACTGCTCGGTGGGGGAGTTAGTGACCCCGTGGCGAAGTTGAGCGCCAGTAAGTTCGGCGCGTAGGTGTTCGCCCCACTCCCCTGCCCCTCCTCCTGGCCGTACGCGAAGCGGTCGACCAGGACCAGCACACCGGCACTGCACAGCCGTCTGAGGGCCTCTCTGCAGGTCTTCCGGTCGAGCCCGGTGTCCTCGGACACCGACCGCTCCGCGGCCGGCACAGCGGCCAGCGTGGGCCGCCCGTGCTCGCCGCCGACGGTCAGGTACTCGCTGACCACCGCCGCTACGTGCTCAGCGCTGTGCCGCTCCCTCGTCGACCAGCTCCCCCACGCCTCCCGGACCGCGCCGGCCAACGGCAACGTCAGCCAATGCCAGTCGTAACCCTCTGTAAACGTCCTCGGAAGGCGCGGTTGGCTGCCAGCAGCGGCCTGAGTGGCTGCCGTGGCAGCCGACCAGATGTAGGTCTCCCACCAGCCCTGTCCCTTGCCGCGGGCGCGGCTGCCAACGACGTGCAGCGGGTCAGCCAGAACCTTCCAGGCCTCCCCCGCGCTGTACCCGGCGGCCTTGAGCCGAGCAGTCGCGACGAGCTCACTGGCTGAGCGGTCGGTCTGGTACGTCGGTCCGGGGTTGCGCAGGCTGTGCCAGAACGCCGGAGAGAGTGCGAGGGGCTCCCCCACCTGCTCGATGCCGGCGGCCGTGGCGGCGGGCCGAGCTCGACGAGGCGTGGGCACGCCGAGCCGGCGGCTACCCCGGCCACCACGCTGTAGGTCAGCGAGCAGCTCGCTGACCTCCGCTGGAAGGTGTACCTGGCCGGTCGTCCGGTGAGGTGCCGACAGCGGCCGGAGCGTCGATCGCCAGTCGAGCTGAGTGGCCGACAGGCTCCACTCCCGGCGGAGCTCGAGTACCTGGTTCCGCAGGACTGGCAGCAGTTCGCCGGCGACAGCGAGCAGGTGCCAGCGCCCCGGTCCGCCGCCCGAGGGGCGGGAGCACCACCAGACCGAGTGGTCGTCGCACCACTGGGCCAGGTGGTAGAGGAGGGCGCCAGCAGCCTCGTCGTCGTCGAGGTCGACGTCGACGGCAGCCACGCCTGGCGCCAGCTCGGCGAAGTACGACGCGCCGAGCCCGGCAGCCAACGCCTTCTCTGCTGCGTCAAACGTTCGAATGGTGGCCACAAACTCGTTTGTCGAGTCGATCAGGCGCACTGGGGTTCGGAAAAGCAGGCGATCAAGCGCCAGAGCAGCCGACACGTCGGCGTCCGGAGCTTGCGGTTTCAGAGTCTCGTGAGACACTGAAACCGCAGCCGCCTGCGCAGGCGGCAGCACAACGGCCCTCCTTCAGGGGGGTCGAGCGGTGGAACCGAGCGAGGCAGGGCTGCGAAACTCAACCTCGTTCTCGGACTTCATGCGGGGCGGCTGCCATCAAGCAGCCGCCCCTATGTTGTTGTCAGCCAGTGGGCTTGAGCTGGCCAGCCTCCTTCGCGTAGTTCGACGACTCGGTGCTGCCAGTGGCAGCCAGCTGGCTGACGGCCTGGCTGTAGGCAGCCGGCCGGAACTCGACAAGCCGAGCTCCTTCAAACCAGTCCGGGATCGGGTTCTCGGGATCGAAGTCGCTGAGCACGCGCTCAACGACCTCCTTGAGCCACCACGCCACGGAGACGTCCATAGCGGTGGTCTGAGCAATGAGCTTCAGCAGGACTTCCGGCTCCAGGCTGGTGGCAACCCGACGAGGCGTCGTCGGATCTGCGAGGAAGTCCGCGAACGCTCCCCTAGTCGGGCTACCGGCCGGTCGGCCGAACTTTGCTGACGCCATGCCGGTCAGCATCGTGCATTTCGGAACAGAAGTGATGGCGACGCGCCGGGTTCCGTAACAAAAGTTCAGAGCGCCTCAGAGCAGGCTCAGAGCGGTCTTCTGGGCGCTCGTAGGCCCCGCCACCGGCCTGCCCAACGCCCTGGAGGTCGTTCATGGGGCCAGAACGAAATTGGCCAGCATTTGCGCTGTCGCAAATGCTGGCCAATTCGAGGCGGGGCAGAGTCCCGCAGGGGGTCTGTGCCGGGATCAGGCGTCGACGCGTTGACGGATCTCCTCGGACAGATAGCCGTGGTTCACCAGCCACTCGCTGAGCGCCGCATCGGCGATGTACTGCGGCGACAGTTCAGTGTCGTCCACGGCGGCGGTCAGCGCTTCGTCGATCTCGCTCAGGATCCGGACCGTGATCCTTGTCCGGTCCGGGCCGCGCGGGCGGCCGAGCCGCCGAGCCTTGACCGGAGAGCTGCTCGCTGCGCCGGCTCCCCCTCTATTTCCGCCAGCGGATTTGCTGCCTTTTTTGCTGGCCTTTTCGGCGTCTGCCTGGCTGCCATTTGCGCCAGCGCGGCTGCCAGCGCTCCCGCTGTCGCCGGGGCTGGCTGCCAGGCTGCCCATTTCGGCAGCAGTCTGGCTGCCATTGTCGCTTGCACTTCCGTCAGCCAAACCGCCAGCTGCGGGGCTGGCAGACTCGCTGGCGTTACTGGCAGCCGACGAGCTGGCCGCATGGCTGCCAGCTCCACCATTCTTACCGCTGCCTTTTTCGCCAGCCGTTTTGCTGCCCGTCCTGCTGTCGTTACCGCCTGCGGATTCGCTGACCTTACCGCTGGCCGCTGTGCTGGCCGATCCGCCAGCGCTTCCGCTGTCGCCGGGGCTGGCTGCCAGGCTGCCCATTTCGGCAGCAGTCTGGCTGCCATTGTCGCTTGCACTTCCGTCAGCCAAACCGCCAGCTGCGGGGCTGGCAGACTCGCTGGCGTTACTGGCAGCCGACGAGCTGGCCGCATGGCTGCCAGCTCCACCATTCTTACCGCTGCCTTTTTCGCCAGCCGTTTTGCTGCCCGTCCTGCTGTCGTTACCGCCTGCGGATTCGCTGACCTTACCGCTGGCCGCTGTGCTGGCCGATCCGCCAGCGTTCTCAGCAGCTGATCCGCTGCCCGGCGCCGTCGACACCACGGCTGCGGGGTCGACCTCGGCGTCTTTCGCTTTCTGCAGACGCCCCTTTCCCATGAGGGTCGACATCAGGCTGCACCTCCTACTGCGTTGAGCACTCGTGTGTATCCGTTGATGAGATCGCGGGCATCGGGGCTGTTAGCGGTGGTGATCGGGACGCATGCACCACGTGACTCCAGTCTCAAGACCCGCTGCGGGACTACGAAGGGGAGGACTGCGTCGCCGAACTCCTCAGCGAAGCGGCCGTCGAAGTGCTCGGCGAGGTTGGTTCGCGGGCCGACGCGATTTCGCAGCACGCCGACCTGAACCGGGGGAGTAGGGCTGGTCTGCGTGATGAATTTGTAGGTGCGTCGCGCTTCGAGGATGCCGTCGAGGCCGTCGGCGTCGAGGGTTCCCGTGTAGAGCACGTGCGTAGCCGCGAGCAGACCAGAGGCAACGAGCTTTCCGCCAGCGCGGGGTGGCAGATCGATGACGACGAGATCTACGTTCCCTTCGAGGATGCCCTCGAAGGCGAGCCGCAGCCGATGCTCGAGTCCGGGAGTGAGATCGGTCTCGCGGTGTGCGAGTCCTCGGACAGCGGCCATTACCTGGACGTTGGGCCCCCACTCCTCGCCGGCGGGTCGCAGCACTTCCGACGCGAGTCCGCGGATGTCGGGGAGCTCGTCGGGGTTCGCCTCAGGATCGACGTAGAGCAGCTCGTTGACGCCGAAACCGTCGGAGTGATCCGCGCCTAGTTCCTTGGTCAAGGTTGCCCGCGGATCCAGGTCGGTGGCCCATACGCGAAGCCCGCCCGCGGCGGCGACGGCGATGAGGCCGTTAGCCAGTGCCGTCTTACCGACGCCGCCCTTCTCGCTGTCGATGACCAGGATCACCGGGCGTTTGGCTCGCCAGACCAGCTCGACGGGCTCTTTCAGCTGCTTGCTCAGGAGGTCCCACAAACCTAGGTCAGTTGAGATAGTCACGCGCGCATCCTCTGGATAGTGGAGGTAACCCGCCAGCGAGTATGCCACCAAAACCGCCAGCATTACCGCAGGCGAATATGCCTGGGCGATGCGTCCGCGCCGGGCCGCCGCCGAGCCTGATCGCGGCGGTGCCGGGTGTCGCTCTGCTCGTGAGGTCGTCGACGGGGGATCGGAGGTCCCCCCAGGGGACCCGCGAAACCCACAGCGGCGCGCTGCGAGCAGCCCCTATGCTCGTTGACAGGAGCTGTTCTGCATCGACCGTTGGGGAGGAGAGGCCGTGTCTGATCACTGGGCTGTGCGCTGGCAGAAGAATGGACACGACCGGCTGTACGTGCACGGGCCTGACGGCAAGGTGGGCTGGGTCGATCTGACCAACGATCAGGTGCACGCCGAGACGAAGAGTTCTTGGTCGACGTCGGCTGATCGCGCTGTGGCCGAGTGGAAGCGCCGGGAGCAGTGGAGGGATCGTCCGTCGACGGCGGCGGCTGGTCCGGCGGACGCAGGGCTGGCGCCGGCCCGCCGCGGTTCCGGGCTCTTCGGTGCACTGCGCCGTGGGCAGGGCGTGCGCTGATCGCACGGGGCTACAGCCCTCGTGCTCCCTCCCCTTCTCCTACCTGGCTCTGCTCCTACGAGGGGCCAGGTCTGCGACCAGGCCAGCCACCGCGCGACAGCATCGAAGCTGAGGGGCTCAATGCCCCGAAGATTCGACACCGCGCGGTCGAGGGGCTCGATGCCCCCTCGACCGCGGTACCGCCGCCTGCCCGGCAGGGGTGATCGGTGCGAACGGGTTGGTGGTGACATGATCGGCAGAGTGGCCGGGACACTTCGGAAGTCCCGGCCACTCCTGTGCTTTCGACCGCTACGCGGCGGCTACGTCGTCCCCGCCGTCCTCAGTGGGGCTGTCGCTGGCCGCCTCTTCGGGCTTCACGGGGAGTCCAGCGGCCAGCCGCTCAACTCCGCAGGCCTTGTATCCCTGGTCGATGATGAACTGCAGATACCGCCGTTCGGCACAGCCGCCGTCGCCTCGCCAGGACATTCTGTTGAGGCTGTTCTCGTTGGCCGCCAGCAGCAGCCCGAGCATCACCATGGTGCGACGCCTGTCGCTAGCTCCTTCGATCAGCTTGAGCAGGGTTTCAGTGTTGCCATACATGCTGCCCATCGGGCCGCTGGCCTTGTCCGTGATGCCGAACAGGTCCGCTGCAGCTGGGTGGCGGCGTTCCAGGGCCTTGTACAGGTGGTGCGGGGCCCGGAGGAGTTCCTCCGCGATGAAGCTGAGCGCCGCCTTCGGCGTGCTCTTGCGCGAGAGGAACTCATCCCGCAGCCACTTCCTCCGAACCGATACAGCCGCATCCCACTCCTTGTTGCCCTCGACCACCCGGGCGCGCTCGACCCGGTTGGCCTCCTTCTGAGCGGCGAGCGCTGACTCACGTTCCGCCTCGTCTTCGGGGGAGGGGAGCACGGCTCCGTCCTCGGCGACGGTCGGACGCGGGTGACGCGACGGGTCCTCGCAGACCACCACAGGGAGGTAGCTGAACTTCTCCTTGGCGATCTCCTGGATTTCCTCGACGCCTTCGGGCAGTTCGGCGTCTTCATCGATCTCGGTGCCGTCGGCGGCTACCCAGACGTAGTCCTCTTCGAGGTAGACAGCGTGCGCCGGGCAGGCCTTGTGGGCTTCGGGGTCCAGCGGTGCCGCGTAGTGTCCCGGGATCTCGTTCAGTCGCTTCGCGGGCGCGTTCCAGCTGGGCCGGTCGATCACCTTGATCCCGGCAGCGGCAAGGGCTTCGAGCGCCTCCTGCCGGGTGGCCGCGCGCTCGTCGTCCAGCCGAAATCGCGACAGGACGTGCTCGAACTGGCCGGACTTGGCCGCGACCACGAGTGCTTTGACACGCTCCGTGTCGTTCGAGAACTCAGCCACGGCGGCGGCTTGGGTGATGTCCAGCTCGTACTTGTCACCGGCGGCCTGGGCGAGGGGCGACGCAGCAATGGCGCGGGCGGCTTTCACGTCGGCCGGGTCCATCTGCAGCCGCTTGGCGATCTTGTCTTCGGTGACCCCGTACAGCGCGAGTTGCTCGACCAGCGCCGCGTCTTCGCTCACGGTGTACCCGATGCGGTGGGTGTTCTCCGCATGCTGCCGGACCAGGCGCTCGATGTCGTCGGCAGTCTCGGTGCCTTCGTCACCGATGACCTCTACCGGAACGGTCGGCCGCTTGGCGGCGATCGCGGCCAGGGTGCGCCGGTGACCGAACTCGACCCGAAGCCTTCCGTCGGCGGTGCGGACGGCGGTGATCGGCTGCAGCACCCCGATGTCCTTGATGCTGGCAACCAGCTGCTTGTTCGGCTTGGCGTCGCGGGAGTTCTTGTTGAGCAGGAGTGTGCGCGGGTCGTGCTCTTCGACGGTGCGGGTTGTTGCCTCGGTCATGAAAACGTACTCCGTTCCGCCAGCTGAGGTGGGCCGTCAGCCTTGTCCGGCCGACCGTTGTTCGCCCCCTCCCTGGTACGGAACTTCGGACCCGTAAGCGGCTGCGGAACAACTGCCGTCAGGCGGATGTGCGTGGGCGGAGCGCAGCGGAGAACACGCGCACCCGCCGGCCAAGACGGCAGTTGTGGAGCAGACGTGTCGGGTCAGAATGGAGTACCAGGGAGGGGGAGAACACGCACTTCAACAGCGCCGACGAAGTCGGCTCCTCAAGCGGCCGCAGGCCGGCCGGATCATGTCCCTCAACCCGCGCGTTCCCACCTGGGCCGGAGCCACCGATGATCATCCGGTCTGTTCCTACGACAGGCCGATACGTCATCAGGCCAACTGTGCCCACGCGCGGCAGCGCCGCGGTCGAGGGCTCGATGCCCGAGAACGCGGAACCCGGCCGACAGTCCAAAATGGAGGTTCCCCGGGGCGGCCGTGCTTCGGACAGGGCCGTCCCGGGGGACTGGTTGTTGGCTCGATCAGTCCTTGCCGTCCCCGGTCTGACGGCAGTGGCACGTCGGAGAACAGGCCATGGCGGCGTCCGGCCGACCGGGCACCGGCTGGCCTTGCAGGACCAGTTCGGCGTCTGCCGGGGTAAGCGCCTGCCCGTACGGCAGCTGGGTCTGGGCGACGATCAGGTCTGCGATCTGCCCGAGGGCCGTGATTGTGAGCGTGCTGCATTCGATGGGCAGCGTCGTACAGAAGTCATCGGCTCCGATCTGGAGCTCGGCGAGTTCACCCACGCTTAGGTCGTCGCTGCGCCAGTCGCCTGGCCCGGCGAATGCCTCGCGCGCCTTGTTGCCGTAGAAGTCGATGTGCTCGGCTCCGGCCAGGATAGTGGAGATGCCGCCAGCCATTCGGATCTCGGCCCACACGCCCCGTTCGCGCACGAGCTCTACGAGATTCGCGAAGTACACCTTCTCGATCATGCGGCGCTCGCCTTCGTGAGGTGCCAGTTGGCTCGCGCGCTCCAGTCCCGGAGGGCAGGAGCGGTCTGCTCGGGCATCTTCATCGACACCACGGTCCGGATCACGTCGCGCAGGCCGTGGTATGCCAGCTGGTGCAACGGGCGGATGTCGGCGTTGGTGAACCGGGCCTGGTGGAACACGGTTAGCATCGGCTCGCGGTCTGGGCGCGGTGAGGCCTTCCAGATAGTCAGGTCCCCGGTCCAGCCGTCGCCGTAGGCACCGGTGCGTACGACGTACCGGTACGCCGCGTTGTTGGGGTCGCTGTCCTCCAGCTCGTACGGGTGGTGGAAGTGGTCGCCGTCCGGCTCGGCCGCCGCGAACTCGGTGTAGTTCGCGGCGGTCGGGATGACCTTCTCGCTGCGGCACTGCTCGATCCACCGGGCCAGCTGGGGCACGCGCCGGTCCGGCGACCCCCAGCCGGTCAGGAACGCTCCGTCCTGGTCGTCGCTGAAGATGTGCAGCACTGCGGGTTCCTCGTTCGGCACAAGAACTCCGTTCCTGCCAGTACGAGAGGTCGCCGCGCCCTGGTTGGCCCGACCGTTTTCCTCCCCCTCCCTGGCGACGGAACGTCAGGCCCGTAAGCGGCTGTGGAACAACTGCCGTCAGGCGGATGTGCGTGGGCGGAGCGCAGCGGAGAACACGCGCACCCGCCGGCCAAGACGGCAGTTGTGGAGCAGACGTGTCGGGCCAGACTGGAGACGCCAGGGAGGGGGAGGAAACACCAATTCAGCGCCGACGAAGTCGGCTCCTCAAGCGGCCGCAGGCCGGCCGGATCATGTCCTGGAACCTGGCCGCGGCCGGACGCTGAACAGCTGAGTGCGCGATCAGTTGAGGAAAGAGTGCCAGGGGCTCCGCCCCCGGACCCCCGCCCTTCCCTCCGGGAGTCCCGTCGGATTGTGCTGGTGGAGGTGGGTCTCCCGCCGATCAGGTGGGCAGAGCCAACCACCCCGGCCGCGGCCTGTCCAGACTCGCTACGCTCGGCCCTACGGGCAACAGGACAGACCACGTCCGGCGCGGCTCCCGGAGGGCACCTGACCGACGGGAGACCCACCTCCAGAAACGGCACTTGCCGTTGCTGGAGGGCCGGGTTCTGTCTGTTAGTCCTTCGGCTTCTTGCCGATGCCGCCCGCAATGCAGGTGAAGAGCACGCTGGGTGCGTCGTCGTCCGCCTCTGGCCAGTACAGGCAGGGCACGACGCCGGGGGCGAGCAGGTCTTGACCCGGGAAGAGCCCTTCGATCTGGTCGAGGGTGCGGAAGTGGACAGGCACCTCGAGCCCTGTGCTGAAGAGGGTCTCGAACCTCCGCACGTCGAGATCCTCGCGACCGGGATCGAGGAAGTGCGAGATCGCGGTGCAGGATCCCGCGGCCGCGGCGTCGATGTAGGTCCGCATGACGCCGGCGACATCTGCGTCGCCGGGGTGGTAGTGCAGTGCCGCGGTGCAGATGATCGCGATCGGCGAGGACCAGTCGAGGAACGTTGTCACCTCGCGCTGGTCGAGGAGCGCTTTCGGGTCAAAAATGTCGGCCTCCACGACGAGCGCGCGTCGGGCCGTCGACACCCCGTGCCGAGCATGGGCCAAGACGACAGGGTCGTTGTCGACGTAGAGCACCCGCGTCATGGGGTTGAAGGCCTGAATCGTGTCGTGGAGGCAGATGCCATCGGCTGGGAGACCAGGGCCGAGCACGAGGAACTGCTCGATGCGTTGCTCTCTCGCCAGGTACGCCGAAGCGCGGAGCAGAAACTGATGGTTGGCGTACGCCATGCTGGGCAGGTTCGGGAACTGCTCGGCGATGAGGCGCGCGAGGTCGCGGTCGCGGTAGAAGTTGTCCTTGCCGCCACTGACGAAGTTCCAGACCCGGGCGATGTTCGCCCGTTCCAGGTTTTTCGCGAGGATCGGGGCGCGTGCGGCGAGCTCGGCGGCGTCGAGGGGCATCAGGATCGGCCCTCCGGTCGGGTGAAGGAGCCGGATGGGTGGCCGCGGCGGTGGTTTGCGCGGCCACCCATCGAAGGGGAGTCCTGTGCTTGCCCAAGGGGGAGGGGAGGGCTCGCTGGGCCGTCAGGGGATGCGGCGGCGCGTCCGCCCAGGACTCCCGGCTTGTCACCCATGGTGGTCGGCTCCATCACTGTGTGGTGTCGCACCACAGTGAACACTGGAACGTTCCGGATTGCAATGGAACGTTCCGGTTCGGCGTGTTTGGGCCTACCGTGGAACTCGCTGGCTTTGTACGGCGCTGCCGGGGAGCCCGCCGTTGCTATGTTTGGTCGCTCAGAAACGAGGTCAGATGACGACGGATTCAGCCATCGGCTCGGCGGCGTCCAGGTACCTGCTCGGCCGACGGATGCGCACCCTTCGCGAGCACGCTGGGCTGTCTCTGCGGGAGGCCAGCCGCCGGCTGTCGGTTGCTCAGTCGCAGATCTCGCGGATGGAGAACGGCGAGGCACCGGTTCAGGACGCTGACCTCAAGTTGGCCTTTGAGGTGTACGACGTCACTGACGCCGATCAGATCAGGGCGCTCACGGATCTGGCGAGCGCGACCAGACGATCGAAGGCCGCCAAGAACTGGCTGAGCTCCTATGCGGACGTGATGAGCGACAACTTCGCGCTGTTCGTCGAGCTCGAGGCAGCCGCGTCGGCGCTAACGTGGTACGAGGTCGACTACGTTCCGGGTCTGCTCCAGACGCGTGACTACGCGTACAACCTGATGCGCGCGGAGCGCTTGACCGGGGCCGAACTGGACCCGGATGCGCTGACGCGGCGGGTTGAGATCCGACTGAATCGTCAGCGCATCCTCGACCGCGAGAGCGGCGCGCCCGAGTTCTCAGTTGTGCTCAGCGAGACCGTGCTACGGCGACGTATCGGGGGACCGGCGGTGATGGCCGGCCAGCTGAGGCATCTCGCGGAGATGGCAAAGCGGCCGGGGATCGAGATCCAGGTCATGCCGATCGAGCGGGAGCACGCCGGATTGGCTACCGGGCCGTTCTGCCTGCTGGACTTTCCGCCGAGCGGACCGTTGATCGAACCATCACTGATCTACGTCGACGGCCACCTCGGCTTCTTCTGGTCGGACAAGGCCGAAGAGGTCGCGCTGCACCGCACGGCCCGCGCGAATCTGCGAGAGACCGCCCTTGATCCCAGGCAGTCGGCCGACTTCATCGAGCAGAAGCTTGCCGAGCTGCAGCAGCTGACCTGATCAGCTCTGCACGACGGTGGGTCACAGGGCAACCCAGGAGCTCGTACGATCGCCGGCCCGGATCGCTCCGAGGCGCTGGCGAAGGACGGCGGCGTAGGGCGGGCTGCTCACTCGCCGGATCGGTCCAGGGAGCTGAGCGAGGTCCCTCATCGTCAGCAGTAGGTTGTACCCGGGCCCGTCGCGCAGATCGTAGCCGTACTGTTCGACGAAGGCCTTGATCCAGGCTTCGTCGCGTCCGTAGCGGGTTGCGGCGTGCCAGGTCGGGATGAGATCGACTTCGCGGGGTCCGCGACTGACACTGTCCCAATCGCCGAGGAGCGGCGTTGCTGGGTGGTTTGTGGTGTTCCACAGCAAGTTGCCGGCCCAGGCGTCGCCGTGAATGAGGCCGCGACCGAGGGGCCAGCTGAGTTCGCGCAGCTCGACGCGTAGATCGTCGAGGCGGTGGATCAGCCAGTCGCGGTCGTCGGCGCTGAGCGCAGCCGCGGCAGCGGGCGTTTGAAGCACCCGGCCCAGGGTCTCCAGGGGAATCCAGTCGGCGAGCTCGGCCGGCGGTGCACCGGTTCTGTGCAGTGCCTTGATCAGCGCGCCGAGATGTGCGGACGTGAACGGCTCGTGGCGATCCGGATCGGGCTGCGGGTAGTAGGTCCAGAAAGTGACGCAGGTGAGTTCGTCGACATCGACGAGCTCGGCGTGGGGCAGGGGAGTGGTGGCCGCGAAGCCCTCGGCGTCGAGCCAGGCGGTCACCTTCTGGGTGATGCGGAGTCTCGCCGCGTCGGCGTCGACCGCGATGCGGGCGATGGCGGGTACGGCGGGCAGCACGTACACAGCGTTGCTGTAGTGGTGGATCAGCTGGGCGCCGGCGGCGTCCAGGCCGTTGCGGCGGCAGGCGATTGTGAGGGCGTCGGCCAGGGGAGTGGGCACGGCGCACCACCCTAGCTAGGCGGTGGCTCCCGCGAACTCCCGGAAGTCGGACTCGACCTGCTGCACGGCAGGCCGGTCGCTGTAGTCGGCCAAGCGGCGGCGTACGGCATTGATCGAGGCGAGGCCGCGGGCACTGGTGAGTCCTGCTGCGGCCGGAAGCGCGTCGCCGAGGATCTTGCAGGCCAGGTCGACATCGACCTCGACGTCGCGGCCGCGATCGCCGGGCAGGTACGAGGCGGCCAGCGTGGTTGCAGCGAGCACCTCACGGCGCTGCATCCCCGCAGCACTCTTCAACACGATCGGAGCGTGCTGCTGGACCTGGACGGCCTGGCCAAGGTCGTGGGCGGTGTACATCAGCTCTGCAGCGAGTTGCTCCTCGTTGAAGAACCTGATCCAGAACGGCTCGTCGGGCAGGTCAGCGTGAGTGAGTTCGCGCTCGGCCTGGCTGATGGCGTGCGCCGCGGCCGCGGAGTCGCCGCCCAGGCCGTGTGCTCGGGCGCTGAGCATGCTGCACCGAGCGGCGGTCGACGGTGACCCGCAGTCGCGGGCAGCGCGGTGCCCAGCTTCAGCCAGCGCGAGCGCCTCGCCGGGCTGCTGCAGCTCGTAGGCCTGCATCGACATGTCGGCGAGGATGTGCGCGCCGAGCGCCCGGGCGCCGGCAGCTTTCGCCATGCGCAGCGCCTGGATGTAGTAGCGCTGGGCCAGACCTTGGTGTGCGCTGTCGAAGCACATGAACGCGCCGAGCCCCGTGAGCCGGGCAGCGGCGGTGAGTAGCTCGCGCCCAGTCCGGGTGTCATACGTGCCGTTCAGGATCGGTGCCACGGTGGTGTTCATGAAGTCCAGGAGCGTGCGGCGGGCGTAGCCTCCGCCGAGGTGGTGGTCGGCGTCGGCAAAGGCCTTCGCCATCGACCACATCACCTCGACCTCGCTGCTCCCGATCCGGCGTACGCCGGAATGGGACGTGTCGGTGTCGATCGCGTCCGCGAACCACCGCCGGGACGGATCGACAAAGGCTGCCGCCGCCCAGGCGGACCCGATGATGATCTGGCGCCTGTCCATGTCGGCTCTCCACAGGTGCGACACCGTCTCGACGGTCGAAGCAGGGGTACGGCCCCACACGAGGCCCAGCTGGGGATCGACGCCGACCTGATCGGCCTGCGCCTCGAGCTCGCGCTCGATCCGCTGCCAGATCCTGACGAACGCTCCGTCGGTCTCGAGCACCGCGTCGAGACGCTGAGCAAGCTCGCGGCTGGGCGAACGCTCGGCGGTCTCGACCCGGCCGATGAGCGAGTTCGAATCGTGGGTCCGGGCGGCCAACTGCCGTTGCGACAGGCCGCGCACGCCACGCCAGAACCGCATCTCGGCAGCGAACAGCTGACGCTCTGCTTCCAGCGCCGCGATGTGCCCCGTCTTCTGAGCCACTCGCCCTTTCCCCTCACGCCAGCTGCGCCCGTCACCGTCGTGTCACGGATCGTGGCCGATGATCCATCGTCGCACGGAATCAGTGCCGACAAAGTTTTTGTCGGCAGAGATGGTCTGGACAGCTGCCGACAGATTTTTTGTCGGCAGCAACGATCTCGACTCGCCCGAAACCGCACTCCCAGACTCGATGACGTAGCGCGACGAATCGCTACCTCCTCGGACTGGGGTGCGAACCTCACCGCGCCCCAGCCGAGGCCGAAGGATCAAGACGGGGAGATGAATCGTGATCAGCTACTGGCTCTTCGCAGCGCCGTCGGCCCAGCCCGCGTCGCCGGCACAGACGGTGCAGTACTGCCTGGTCCTCCTGGCGGCCTGCGCGTACGTCGCGATCGTGCGAGACATCGCGCGGGAGGTCCGTGGCTGATGACGGTCACCAGCACGGTCATCACCGCCCCGCAGCGGAAGAGGGTGCGGGCCTGGTTCGGCGATACGCCGATCGCGGACTATCTGGTGGCGAGCGACCTGGCCGAACGGTACGCGGCGGCCACCCTGCGCCGCTTCGGGCTGCGTACGACGATCGATCCCGTTTCCGCCTGGGAGGAGTCGAACGACACCGAGGCAAGGACACCGCTGTGGCAGCAGTGAAACCGATCGGGCTGGGCTACTTCGTCGAGATCTTCCTGATGACTCCCGCACAGAAGGACCAGGCGCGGAGGCAGCTGCTCGCCTTTGCCGACAGCAACGGGTACGACATGCCGCAGATCTTCGTCGAAGATCTGCCCACATCGCCCGCCGCCTTCAGGAGCCTGCTCGCAGTCGTCAACAGCACGCCAGTGGCCGCGGTCGTGTGCCTCGGCGCCGACGCCTTGCAGCCCCACCATCGTGAACAGCTCGGCACGGCCGGAGTGACCGTGCTGATCGCTGATCCGTCCCCATGAACGGCGGGTTCGGGAGTCCCTGTTCTCCTCAGCCCGCGGCCGACCTCACGACTGCGGGATGGGCACCCGGACCCGTCTCTCCACGGTCCCGTCCGTGCGCCCGCTTCCCCTGTCGGGCGCACGGACGGGACGACAGACCTCCAAGCCGGCGGGCGGCGCGGGCCTGAATCAGCAGGTGCGGTCGTCCGCCGTTCCACCCCGGGATCGGGCGGGATCCCGCCGAGGGGCCACGTCGTCCCCCACACCGCCAGGGGAGTGGGGGACGACCTACGGCCTGACAGCCCGCCGATCAGGCCATGGAGCAGAGCGTGAGCGAAAGGAAACCGATGACTGACCTCGCCAAAGCCGTCTGGCGCAAGTCTTCCCGCAGCAACAACACACAGAACTGCGTCGAGGTCGCCCATCTATCCAACGGCGGGTTCGCGGTCCGCGACAGCAAGCAGGGCGGCACCGGGCCAGTCCTGCAGTACACGATGACTGAGTGGGAAGCGTTCATCGCCGGCGTCAAACTCGGCGAGTTCGACAGCCGCCAGCGACGAACCACGTTCCGCGCTTTCCGCGCCGCCTGGCGCCGCATGGCCAGTCTCCTGACGCGTCGGCGTCGGGGCGAACCGGCGCGGAGCGACGGGCCTACCGCCCCTGATGCCTGATCGCCTCAGCGATCAGGCCCAGTGGGTGCAAGCTCGGTGCTCCTGACGTTCCCACCGAGCTGTCGCTCGCCGCGGAGGTCCGTCACCGATGCCCGCACTCCCAAGACTCCGGGGGTGCGGGCATCCTCTTTGCTCCGCGCGCCGGCTAGTGCGGACTTCTCTGTTGGAGCTGGTCGACGTCGTCGGGAGAGAGGTCGGATCGGATGCGGAGGAATCGCATCAGGTGACGTGACTGACGTCCCTGGGTTGCGGTGTCGACGGCTACCTCCGCCACGATGTCCGGCTCGACTTTCGTGAGGGGCTTGGCCGCGTCGCGGCCGCCCCACGGGTACGCCGAGATCTCGTCAGGCCAGGGGTGGTCTGCGCCAGCGGGAGAGAGGTGCGGCGCGAGCTGGGCCGATTGGGCGGGGGAGAGGGCTCCTGTGCGGCCGACGATGATCAGCTCGCCGTCCTCGTCGTACTGGCCGGCGATCACTACCTCCGGTTGCGTGATCGGGCCGACTACGCCCCCCACGACAATCTCCCTGCTGTGGCGGTGTCGGGTCTTTTGCCAGTCGCGGCGGCCGCCGACGTACCTGGTGCCGGCGCCCTTCGCCACGAGTCCTTCGATGCCCATCGTGGCGAGGGTGTCGAACCACAGTCGCGCTTCGTCTGGGTCCGCGGTGACGGGAGTTAGTTGCAGCGGTGGCCGCCAGCTGGTGGCGAGCTGCTCGAGGCGTTGCCGTCGTACCGTCCAGCGCTGGGTCCGCAGGTCGACGCCTGCGACCGCGAGGACGTCGAACGCGACGTACGACGCCGGCCGTCCGGCGACCCCCCGCCGCCCCGTGCGGCGGCCTGTCGCGAGGCGGTGCTGCAGCTCGTCGAAGCTGAGCCGGCCGTCGACGTAGACGACGAGCTCGCCGTCCAGTACGACGCCTTCGGGCACCTGCTGTACGGCGGCTGCGGCGACGTCGGTGAAGCTGGTGGTGAGGTCATTGCCGTTGCGGGACCACAGCCGGGCCTCGTCTCCGGTGCGGACCAGGACGGCGCGGAATCCGTCCCACTTGGGCTCGTACCGGGTGCCGCCGACCAGGTCGTGCGGGCCAGGGATCTGCTCGGCGGTCTTGGCCAGGGCGACATCGACCGGGCCTCGCAGGCCGGCCGGGATCGCTACTGGGCCGTCAGTACGCCGGCCTGCCGGGCTCATCCTGTCCCCGCGGTCGCAGGTGCCGGCGGTGGCCGAACGGCGGCCAGACCACCACGACCACCTTCTCGACCTTCAGCGCCGGGTCGCGCTGCGGGCAGAACCGGTGATGCTCGGGGACGTCCGCCCCTTCGCATTTGCCGCAGTGCCAGTGCCCGGTCACAGCTACCAGGATGCGCCCGGGCGCGTCCGGTGTCTCCGTTCGCCTCAGATCTGCGACTGCGTACGTACGGCGAGCCATGTCGTGACCGCTGAGGCGGTGACCCCGACGATTCGGTGGGCGGCTTGGTCGATTTCGTAGAGCGCGGTGCCGGGGCCGCCAGCGTCGATGACGCCGGGTCGGCGTTGCACGGTGGCGTGCTCTAGGTAGTCGGTCTTGTCGAGGAGCCTGGTTCGCAGAACCTTCAGCAGGGGCCTGCGGCGGTCGATCACGTAGTGCGTGACGGCATTGATTGCGTGCCCGACGAGCATCGCCCGTGCGGGGACTCGGTAGCCGAGTCCGCGGGTGACCAGTTCGGCCGCGATTGCCTGGACGAGCGTGTAGCTGGCGACGTGCCGTGCCGCGGCCGCGCGGCCTGCCGGGCCCGGTTCGCCCTTAGTCTGCGCGTCGTGGCCGCGCTGGACGATCTGGTCGCAGACCGGGTGTACGTCGGACCACACCGCGTGCAGGGCTCCGAAGAGAGCAAGCGCCCAGATGGGGGAGTAGGAGCGGTCGGTGTGCACGGCGTGGACCTCCAGGTCGACGGGGACGAGCTCGGTCAGTCCAGCGTGTCGGGATCCGCATCGCCGTACCGTCCGGAACTGGACGGTACGAGCGTGACGACAGCCACACGTCGACCGCGGTCGACTCGGGTACGGATCCGTACGCCGTACTCAGCTCACCTCGCCGCGCTGGCGGCAGGGCTGTGTGTTGTGTCCGGCGCGAGGCAGGCCGGGAAAGATCGGCGAGCGCGCGCCGAACCAGGCGTCTAGTGCTGCATCGGTACCGGTCGTGCCGAACGGCGCGGCCGGTCCCTCGAGCATCCGGCACAGTGCCAGCAACCGCAGATGGGTCTCACATATCTCCACCAGCTCCTCCCCCAGCTGGTTGTATCGGGCAACAGCCCTTCAATGTTTCGCCGACCTTCTTCGAGGGGCTGGTTGTCCAACCAGGCCGGCCCCCGCGCGACAGCATCGAAGCTGAGGGGCTCAATGCCCCGAAGATTCGACACGGCGCGGTCGAGGGGCTCGATGCCCCCTCGGCCGCGAACCCGCCGGCGACAACCCACAAGGGGCCGGAACACTTCGGATGTCCCGGCCCTCTGGGTCTATCTCTTGGCGGTCAGTCGTACCCGACGATCGTGAGCCAGCTGGGCACTGACACGTTCCAGCGGCAGTTGCGGCAGGCGAATCCTGAGCGGTGGAAGTCGACTCCCTTGTGTACTGCAGCGCCGACCTCGTCGGTGTCGGCGTACCAGGTCAGCTCGTTCCACTGGACGCCCGTGGCCAGTTCGCAGATCTCGTTCTCGGCCAGGCATTCCGGCCGAGGGCACACCAGCAGCACGGTGTCCGGGTCCTCGTTGACCATGATCAGCACTTCCGGCGGCGCGGCGGCGGCCTTCTGGGCGGCCGCCCGCCTGTCGGTCAGTTCTTCCAGGGCTAGGCGCAGGACCCATGCCGGGTACCCCCGCGGGTTCTTGACCATGTTCGCGAGGGCCGATCCCCTGAGCACCGACTTGCGGAGCGTGTCGAGGGCCGGGGTCACCTGCTGCTCTCCTCACGCGCGGCGAGGTCCCGGGTGAGGGCCTCGACGTGCGCGGACAGGCGGAGCGTCGGCCAGTCGGCAGCGGCGGTCGCCGGGTGCCATGTCTGGTCCGGGGCGACCCAGAAGACGGTCGGGGTCAGCGGGCCTTGACCGGTTGCGTGGAATCTGGCCGCGAGGTTCAGCAGACGCCCCAAGGCGGGGATGACGGACAGGTCCTCGACGACGTGGAGCACCAGAACATCACGGGCGGGCAGAGCCACGAGGACGCCGTGCTCCGTGGCGTCGACGTGCAGGCAGTCGCGAAGGACCGTGTCCAGCACGAGCGCCTTGGATGCGGCGAAGCCTTGCGCGGTGACGAACGAGATCCGTACGCCGTCGTAGTCGTCGTGGTCGACCTCGGCGGAGAGTTTCCGCAGGTTGGCCAGTCCGAAGCTCTCGGCGGCCGACCAGGTGAGACCGAGGTCAGCCGGTTCCAGGTACATCGTCACGATGCCGTTGTTGATGGTCGCCGGGACCGACACCAGCCCGGGCAGGAAGTCGGGGCGATCGGCGGTCCAGTCGGCGGGGAGTGCGTCGCGGGGGACGAGCCGTTGGACCAGCTGGTTGGCCGGGTCAGCCGGGCGCGCGGGCGGCCCTTGACGCAGTTGCCCGATCAGGTGGGCGAAGTGATCGCTGATCATCCCGGGCCATTCGTTCATGTCGTACCGGGCCACGGTCCGGGCCAGATTGCTCAGGCCTAGGCGAGCGCCCGAGCTGTCGGCCGATACGAGTGCGACACCTCCGTCATAGCTGACGTTGAGTCCGTAGGTGAACGCAGCCGCAAGGCTGAGGTCCACCAGTCTGGTGGATTGATCGCGGGACAGCGGGGCGATCTGGGCAATTTCGGCCGAGGTCATGAAAACGTGCTCCGTTCCGCCAGCTCAGGGGCCGTCAGCCTCGTCCGGCCGACCGTTGTTCGCCCCCTCCTGGCGACGGAACTTCGGACCCGTAAGCGACTGCGGAGCAACCTCCAGCTGCGCGCGTGGGCGGAGCGCAGCGGAGAACACGCGCCCGGGCAGCTGGAGGTTGCGGAGCAGGCGTGTCGGGTCAGAATGGAGCGCCAGGAGGGGGAGAACAACGCATTTCACAGCGCCGACGAAGTCGGCTCCTTCATCGGCCGCAGGCCGGCTCGGATCATGTCCCTGAACCCGCAGCTGACCGGCAACCCCAACTACCGGTAGATCATCCGGCCCGGCTCCTACGACAGGCCGGTAGATCATCAGGCCACCCGGACCCACGCGCGACAGCACCGCGGTCGAGGGCTCGATGCCCGAGAACGCGGCACCGCCGTTCCCAGCGCTACAGATCGCGGGCCGGGACACTTCGGATGTCCCGGCCCGCTGTCTTGCATGTGACGCCTACTGGTTACTTCGCGGCGGCAGCCAGCATCATGGCCTCGACGCCCTGCGACTCGACCTCGTTGGCGACGTCGGCGTTCGGGATCGTCTGCGCGTACGAGGTCACCGCCTGCATGACGCCCCCGGCCGTGGTCTGACCACCCTTGATGAAGTGGTCAAGGATGCCCTCGATCTGCTCCTCCGAGAAGGAGAGCTTTTTCCCGACCGACCGCACGACCTTGTCTGCGCGGCTGACCGGCGCGCCGGCGGCGACCTCCAGGCGCGCGATCGTCCGGTTGACGTAGTCGACGTTCAGGAAGGTCCGAACGGCGTCCCGCGCCTTGACCCGCATCAGCTCGACCTCCTTCTGGCGGGCCTCATCGGACCAGTCGATGACGCCGTCCGCGATCCGGCTGCCGACGTGCACGGCCTTCACGACATCGAGGTTGATCGTCATGCCGTTGTCGCAGACCTCGACGACGAGCTGCGGGGTGATCGTGAACGCGCCGGCTCCGACCTCGCTGTTGGACACCAGCACCCCGGCGAAGACGGTCGGGTTCTCGGTGCCGGTCTTGCCGCTGAACGGGCTGCGGTAGTCCTTCAGAAGCTGCGGCGCATAGGCCTTGATGCCTTCGGCCTGGATCCGCACATACATGCGCGACTCGGTCAGGTCGCAGCCTCGGACGTCGATCGGTACGTCGGCGGCCTTGATGCCGTCGAGGGTCGCGAACAGCGCGTCGAGGTTGTCGATCCGCTTGTACTTGTCCGACAGCAGCGCCCGCCCGAGACCGGGACCGTCCTCGCCGCGGAACGTCCGCATCATGAACGACCGCTGCATGCCCGGTACCTCGCCGTGGTTCAACTCGATCCGGCCGTCCGCGGTCCGGTCGAAGGCCGGGCGGCCGTGCAGCCACCCGTTGACGTTGGCGTCGAACAGGTCCGGGCGCTGCTGGTGCATGCGCTTCAGGTAGCCCACCGGGATGTCGAGCTTGTTGGCCAAGCCGGCCAGGAATGTGTAGGTCGGGCGGTACTCGCCGTCGACCTGGGTGACCCCGTCCTCCGAGAGCTTGGCCTCGACGCCGGTGACCACGATCGTTCCCTCCTCGGCACGAATGGCCCCAGCGGGTGCGATGAAGTCGGACTTCTGCACCTGCTGATGCTGCAGCATCGTCACCAGGCTCCGGAGGTCCTGGTTGCGCAAGGTGGTCTCGTCGGCGCTGGAAGCGGTCTGCTCGATGGTCATGCTGGAGCTCCGTTCTGCCGGGTGGTGGGCGGTCAGCTCTTGGTTTGGCCGACTGTCGTTCGCCCCCTCCTGGCGACGGAACTTCGGACCCGTAAGCGACTGCGGAGCAACCTCCAGCTGCGCGCGTGGGCGGAGCGCAGCGGAGAACACGCGCCCGGGCAGCTGGAGGTTGCGGAGCAGGCGTGTCGGGTCAGAATGGAGCGCCAGGAGGGGGAGAACAACGCATTTCACAGCGCCGACGAAGTCGGCTCCTTCATCGGCCGCAGGCCGGCCGGATCATGTCGGTAAGGGGATGCGGCTCCGCCGTCGACCCCGACAGGATGGTCTACGAGGCGCTGTACTGCTGACGCAGAGCCCGGGCGGCCTCGAGGGGGGCATCGGTCGGCTCGTAGTTGCTCGTGACCGCGCGCCGCAGCCGGGGCGTGGGGTGAGTCGGTGCGATGTCGTGGAGTCGCTGATCGAGCTGATTCGCGACGGGATGACCGTCGAGCATGGCCAGTACCGCGTCGCGGCCGACCAGCTGCACAGCGCGCAGATCGGCGCGTAACTCGCGCAGAGGGCCGTCACGACCGGTGCGTTCGTACCGGTTCCGCCTGCTGTAGGACTCGGTCAGCAGGAATCCACTGATCCCGAAGACAACGCCGAACAGCAGCCCGACCAGCTTCCCGGCCGAGCCGAAAAGGATGCCGCCGACACCGGCGCCGGCAATCATCACGAGGAAGAGGAAGCCCACCTGCACGGCGACAAAGAGCACTGCTCGCCACCGTGGCCCGGTTGGTTCCGGGTCGTCGTACTCGACGTGGGCATACTCGTGCGCGAGTACGCCGAGCAGCTGCTTGTCGCTCGCCTGCCGGATCTGGTTAGCTGCGATGACGACCTGCAAGGTTCCGTCGAAGTTTCGCTCGACTCGGGCTCGTACATGTCGGTCGACGCCCCGGCGCGGAACCTTCAGCCGAGGGATTTCGCCGCCTGCGGCGGCCGCGATCTGGGCGAGCGCCTCGTGCGCTCGCACTACCTCCTGGCTGGCCGGGCGCACGCGGTCAGCCACCCGTGATTGCCTTTCGAGCAGCTTCGCCAGCTGCGAGCAGCATGGTCTTGGCGACCGTTTCGGCGGCGGCGTTGACACCCGCCAGCAGTCGATTGACCAGCTGGCGAAGCCGACCTCGGTCGGGGACAGGCGCGGTCGCTTCGGCGTGCAGGTCGTCGGCGACCTCGGCAAGTTCGTCCTGCGCCGCCGGGTCGACCCCGAGCACTGGAAGCATCTGGCGGACGCCACCGGCGAACGTGACCAAGTCTTCGACGTTGATGCCGGCGTTGTAGTTCTGCGTGAACTTCTCACCGTGGATGACGAGGTTGCCGTTGTTGTCGCTGACGTGAACGGTCGTGCTGTGATGAGTGGTCGATGGTCCGCCGCGCCGCTCCCGGAGGAACTCGGCCACATCACCACCATGGTCCGTAATGCATTCGCGGCCCTCGGGAGTCAGGCGAGGATGGATCCATCCATCGGTTGACTCCTCGACGTGCACTGCTTCGACAAGTTCGTTGCGGTGAAGGTACTCCGCAGCGCCTCGCAGCTCGCGCTCACTGAACACCTCGCTGTCTTCAGTGAGGGCGTCGACGAACTCGTCGAAGCTAGCCGGCTGGAGGCCTTCGTCCTCCTGCCTGTCGAGCCACCGAAGCATCTCGGTCCGCAGCAGCGCAGCCCGGGCCTTAGGATCCGCGCGCTTGGCGTACAAACCTTGAACAGCGTGCATCCCTTCAGGAGTGATCCAACCCCGCGGGGTCCCAGCCGTGTGGTTCGCATCGACCAGGCCACGCTCGGCGAGGAAGTCGACCAGTGCGAACCCGTCCTGGACGGGGTCGAGGCCGGCCGATTCGAGGTAGCTGGCGGTCGCGGCGTCCTGGTCGGCGTTGGCTCGATGGGCCTCGTAGAGCGCCTCGAGCAGGTTGCTGGCGTGGGTTTCGATCTCGGTAGCCACGGGCCCCCTTTGTTCGATGTCGTCCCCAGGCGCATCCATTGTGGACACGGCCTCCGACAATCTACGGCGGCCGCCGCTGGCGGCGCGGCTGTGCACATGAATCCAGCGCCGGCGAGAGGCCTGCCCCAGTGCGTGACCGGGAGCGCGCGGATCAGTTCGCCGGGTGCCGTCTGCTACCCGGCACGACGGGCGCCCCGCGCGGCCGTAGCGGTACGCCGGCCTCGTCCAGGACGTTCTTGATCTCGCGCCAGGACCGGTCCGTGAGCTCGCCGAGCTCGCGCAGCGAGAGCCCTTCGTCGTACTTCGCGACGACGAACTCCCTCAGTTCGGCGGCCCGGCCTGGTGGCAGCCACTGGCCGGCTGTGCCCTTGAACTGCGGCAGCGGCTGGTGCCGTGGCCGTTCGGGGTAGGGCATGCCCACATCATCGTCGACACCAAGGCCCGAGGGCCGCAAGGGACTGAATCGAGCGGCTCCGCCGCCCTGCAATCGGCGCCTCCGGCGCCGGGTGGTGACCTGGGTACCATGCCGCCACTCGACGTCAAGGGTGCTCCGCAAGCTCCGCATCGCCTTCGGCGACGTCCGCGAGCGGCCGCCCTTGACCCCGAGCCTCCAGCGGCACAAACCCCCGGCAGTTGCCGGCAGGCACACAACGCCTGCCGACCCCTAAACGGCCACCACAAACCCACGCCGGAGGTTCTCGTCATGATCAAGCGCCACGCGATCACCAACATGGTGCTGTCGGCCCAGCAGGATGGAGCAACTCACTTGTTCGTTGCCCGGGACCAGCTCGATCCAGATCGTCTGTACGGGGTCCGGGTGATGCCCGGCGAGGATCCCCACGAGGTCCACGATCACAGCGACGACTGGTTGCAGGAGTGCTACGTGCTCACCGCCGACGCGCTCCCTGTGCACCTTCAGCTCGCGGAGCCCCGGGCCTGGCACCTCGGTCCCACTGATCCGGCCGGTACGCCGGCGCCGCAGCTCGTCGAGCTGGAGGCGGTGATGGCTGAGTACCGCAGGGTCCGGGCGTTGACGTTCTCCCCGGCCAACTTCCCGCCGAGCTACGACGGCTTCGAGGCTGCCCGCCGTCAGCTGATCGCGGCGGCGCGGGCCGCGTACGACGAAGGGGTGCTGACCCCGTTCCAGATCCGACGGACCACCGGGTACAGCCTCGCGCAGGTCGCCGTGGCCCGGCCGCGGGGATCGCACGCCGCGTTGAACCTGGCGCAGAGGTGCGGCACCCGGGGTTCCGCGGTGCAATGGGACGCATGAGCCAACCTGCCGACGAGCCCGCGAGCAGCGAGGACACCGCGGCCGAGCACCTGTTCAGCGACGACCCCGAGATCGACGACGCGGTCTGGGAGTCGCTGAACAGCGACATCACGTCCGAGGACTGGTAGCCGAGAGCAACGGTCAGACGCACGGCGTCAGCCGGGCGTCCAGGTCGTGCTGCGGCGGGCGATCTCGTACAGCCGGGCGACCTCGGTCCGACCGAGGACCCGGCGCTGGAACAGCAGCCACACCAGCAGATGCGACCTCGGCATGACCTCGGTGCCGGCGCTGCGAGATCCCCGGACACTCTTCGCACCCACGACCACCACAGCAGCCCGAACCGATACCGGCCGGTCGGCGGCAGCGGTCAGCAGCCGGGCTGCACGGGTCGCCTCGTGCTGGGAGATCTGCCCGTACTTCTTCGCGTCCTTGCCGACGAACACGACGTCGGGTTTGGCCCGGACCTTCTTGCCAGGGTGGTGCTTGGTGTTGATCGTGATCACGCCGCCTGGGCCGATGAGCACGTGGTCGATGTCCGCGCCCCGCGTCCCGACCGGTACGGCGTGCAAGATCCGCCAGCCGCGCAGCCGTGCCCAGCGAAGAGTCTGGGCGACGAGCTGTTCACCCTCGGCGCCGATCCGCCAGGCCTGGTCCTTGGTCCGAAAGCCCAGCGCACGTCCGAGCTGGCGCCACCAGGTCGTGTGCTTGCGGGCGGCGGCCTGAGCCGAGCTGCCCGGCCGATTCTTCGCCAGATCCCATCCCTGGCCGGCGGGATCGGGTTGCTGAGTACCTTCGGTGCCCCGGGCACCCGACGACGTGGCCCGTCCGCGTACGTTGTCCGCCGGCGCGGGGTTGCGGGATTGATCCAGGCGCGCCAGGAACTCCTGCGTGGTGACTTCGTCACCGAACCTTCGCGGCGCGAGCTGGACCTGCAGGTCCTCGAGGCCGTTGTTCGCCAGCCAGTGCTTCACCATCCCCTCGACGGGGTGGGGCCAGCCGGTGTCCGTGGTCGACGTCGAGCGGCCTGTCTTCAGGTCGATCCACCCGACCTTGCGTGAACCGGAGTTCACGTAGAGCCGGTCGTGCCCGTACTCCTGCCAGCGGTTCAGCTGGTACGTCATCGCGATCTCCCGGCCGCCGGGCTATCCGACCCGCCGGTCGAGCTGGGTGTAGCCCATCACGGTCCGGTCGCCGAGCAGCACCGGCTCCAGCTGTGCGGGATCGGCCGCCACCTCGTGCGGATCGACCGCATGGGTCATCACGACCACCAGGCCGCCGTCGGCCTCGACCAGCTTCCGTGCCCGGTCGTTCAAGGTCACGTCGTACGGACCGATCAACTGACTCTTGAAGATGACGCTCAGCTGGTTGCCCCGAAGCTGGGCAACTGCGCCGGCCACCGGCGACCAGGTGAACGGCGGGGGAGCGAAGCCCGCTCCCGTGAACGCCCCGTTGGGCTCGACCTTCCATTGCCCGATCGGGCCGCGCATGAGGTAGATCATCTCCAGCCCGGGGTTGATCAGCACGAACGGCTTGATCTCTTCGGAGTCGTCGCCGACCGTCACCGGGAGGAGGACGCATTCGGTGTGATGCGTCAGCGTCGCGCCTTGGGCCGCACTGATCTGGTGATCGTCGTTCCAGGTCGACGGTCGGCAGTGCTGGTGGTGCAGGCTCGCGCTGGCGAAGCTGATCAGGTCGTCGACGCTGAGCGCAGGCCTGCGGCCGGGCAGCGGCTGGTTGCAGGTCTGACAGTCGATGACCCACAGGCTGTCGAGGACCTGCTCCACAACCGACCCGAGCTTGGCGCGGACCGCGGCCGACACCACAACGTCTTCACGTACCGTCACGCTCATCCCTCCCTGTAATCGCTTCAGGTCGAACCGTAGTCGCTCCCGGCGACAGTCTCCGGCGGCCGCGGCGGGTCGTCTCGTCAGGTACGGCGGGCCGGCGCACGAGGGAGTGGGGGACAGGCGGACGACGGGCTAGGACTCGTTTGGTCGCAGCTCGCTGCCTGGCACGAAGGTCATTCGGCCGGCGGCGTCACACACCAGGCCGTACCACTCGCCGTCGGTCCGCAGCCACGCGTACAGCTCGACCGGCGGCGACCACTCGACGTGCTTGATCTGGACCTTCTGCTGGTGGTTGCCGAACTGGCGGACCGTTGCCGGGTTCCGTTGCCCGTGGGCGTCGTACTGGAGCTCCAGCTCGGCCGCCTTGCGGGTCGCTGCGGGCTCGTCGGCCAGGCCACGAGCGCGCCAACCGTTTGTCCCGCCGTCCCAGACGGCGAACCGACCAGGCTGGTCGTCGTCAGGTCGCACCGTGAACCGTACCCGCATGACCACCACGATAGCGCGTAATCGAACATCTGTTCAGATGCACTGGTGTGGACGCTGCCCGCTCTCATCCGCTGTTTCCCTGGAATAGTCGTTCGGCCTCGTCGAGCAGGATGCGTGCGCTGCGTACGGCTTCCTTGGCTTCCTTCGCGCCGACGTACACGGCGCCGTAGTGTGCGCCGTCTTTGATGTCGAGCAGGCGTTTCAGCGCTCGGCCGAGGCGCTGGCCGTCGCTGCCGACCTGGGAAACGAGCTGGATCGCCTGGCGGTGGTCTTGTCCGCGGGAGCGTTGGCCGAGGGTCACGCAGCAGGCCGCGTCGGCGGCCGCGATGCCGGCGAGTACGGCGAGCGCGGCCGCAACGTTGTCGTTGGCGAGTTCGTCGTCGACGTCGCTGACGAGGTCGGCGACCTCGAGGAACGCACGGGCGTGCGTGAGCCGGACGGCGGCCTGGGGCCGGTTGCAGTCCTCGGTCCGGCCGGTGGGGCGGCTCATGCACTCTCCTTGTGGCTCAGTCGGTTGATGAGGGTCCGGATCTCGGTGCCGTGGATCCTGACGCCGTCGCGCTTCCAGTCGTTGACGATCGGCTCGCCGGCTTCCAGGTGTGCGAGCAGACCGTCGAGGCTGATGTCGTAGATCTGGAGGTAGTTGCCGCTCCAGCGGCGGACCTGGTCGCCCAGATCGGCGAGTTGATCGCCCCAGGCTTCGGCCTCCGCTACAGACGTGTCGTCGAGGCTGTGCACGAGCAGCAGGTCGACGTCGCTGTCTTCGTCCCCGTCGCCGCGGGCCGTCGATCCGAAGATGCTGGCGTGCTCAGGCTTGATCGGCCACGCGGCGATCGCTTCCCGGAAGCGGTCGAACAGCAGCGGCCGCAGCTCGGTGAGCTGCAGTACGGCGGGTGCGGCCACGTGGTCGCGGTTCAGCGTGAACTGAATGGATGCTCCGACCCGGGCCTCGTCGACCAGCCCGGTGGCCGCCAGGCGGTGCAGCACGTTCAGGACACCCCGCTCACTCCCGGTGCCGGCGAGCTGGTGAATCCGGCGACCGGTCAATGGTGCCGTCGTCCGGGCCAGTACGGCGAGCACGGGACCGTCGAGCGTCTGCACGACGGTGGTCATCGGGTTGGACATGTCCACATCCGCATTCTACTACGCCTATCCGCATTCTACTACGTATAGGCGTAGTAGAATGCGGATTCGCTACGTGAGTGGTCGCGTACATTTAGTGCGGTCATGGATCGGCGTGAGGGTTGGGGGAGAGGCAACGATGGATGCTGAGACGAAGTCGGCGATCCGCCCGGAGGCCACGGCCTGGCCGACGTTGATCTTCGGCGTCGTGCTCACCGCTGGACTGAACCTGATGGCGATCGGCAGCACCGAGGGGGGTAACCGCTGGCACCTGGCCGGCGCAGTCGTACTGCCGGCGTTCGTTCTGGTCGGCGCGATCGGGTGGAATGTGCCCTGGCCCGCGCGGATCCTGCGGACGGGCTACACGATCGTGCTGGGCCTGCTGCTCTTCGCCAACGTCACGACGTTCTACCCGCGGTCGCAGGCGGTGATCGCCGCCATCGGGTACCCCGTGATCCTGTCGTACGCCGTCGCCCCGGTCGGGACGCTGCTGATGACGGCCGGACTCGCGGGAATGTGGCCGGGCGGTACAGTGCGGCCGCAGCTGTTCAAGATCCACCGGTGAACCGCGCCGCCGGCCGCGCACACGGTCGAGGTGAACCGGATCAGTTGTTGCGGATTCGGTCTTGGGTGTAACCAGTACGGGCCGTCCGCGTATACCACGAGGGCGCGACAAAACCGGCGTGCCGTCCGGAGCTGGTGCAACAATCCGGCCCGACTGGCGCTACACGCTGAGTCAAGTCACCCCCGACCATGCATGGCTGTTTGTTGCGGGGTGACAGGTAATACCCTACAGCGATTGTTGCAGCCAAGATCGTGTCAGCGACTGTTCGGGCTGCTCAGGAGCCGATCGGTGTCCGGACTTCCGTTGGACAGAAAGCCAGGGCGGTTCGGACTGCCTCTAGCGGTGGGCTAGCCCAAGGGGCCACTCTCCACTGCAAACAACTAACTACAAGGTTGTTGCTCTGGCGGGCAGATCTCTGTGGATAAGGTTGTTTTCGACTTCCCGAGGGCGCTTGTCCCATGTGGTGTGGAACCTCTCGGGTACGGCCGGGCCCCCGGTGCAACGGGGGACCCGGCCACAGTTCTGTCCGGACCTGTACCGGAATCGCGGCGCGTGCAGTTTGTAACGCCCGGATCACAGGTCTAGGGTCGTTGATCACCCGGGAACCAGCAGGGACCCGGTCCGGGGATTGCACTCCCCGGACCACCTCCAGGTCCTTTGGCTCCAGGTGCACACCACACTCCGGCCGCCGGCCGGGGCAAGGGACAAGCACGCTGAGGCTGCGGCTTCAGCATGCCCTCACGAGAAGGGGCAGCACGAACATGCTGCGCTGCACGACGTACCACGACGACCGGCGCCGCCGGCACCGGATCGTCATCATCATCCTTCTGCTGACGGTGTTCGCCGAGGTCTTGGCGTTCTCCTTCGGCGTCGCCTCCGTCACCGACCTGCCAGTGGTCGCGGGGGCCTTCATCGGGGCGGCTGTCACGGCGGCCTGCTGCGCCGTCAAGACGTTCTTCCGGCTGCTCCTGCAGCTCTTCGGCACTACAGCGGTCAGCCAGGGGTAGGGCCGCCGTGGCACGCGCCGAGAACCCGATCCCGGCGGACAGTGGCGCAGTCGGCGAGCTCGCTCGCCGACTGCGGCTGTACCGCGACAACGCCGGACTGAACTACCGGCAGCTGGCGGACCAAACCCACTTCAGCTACTCGCAGCTGTCCCGAGCAGCGTCCGGCAAGAGCCTCCCGACCTGGGAGATCACCGAGGCGTACCTGCGCGGGTGCGGGATCACCGGAGTGCGTTCGCTCGAGGTACTGCGACGGCTGTGGGAAGCCGCCGCCCGCACGCGCCGGCCCGCCCGGCGGCCGTCGCGGTACGCCGTACCGCTCGGGAACGTCCGGACCCGGGAGCAGTTCGGCAAGGTGCTGCGCACGCTCGCCTACCGCGAAGACGGCGGCTGGGTGAGCATGCGTGACATCGCCCGCTTGACCGACCAGTCCAAGTCCAACGTCTCGGCCTGGTTCAGCGGAAAGACGATGCCGCAGCAGGCGGCACTCGACCAGTTCGCGACTCTCCTCGGTGCCACCGAGGCTGAGAAGGCTGACCTCCGCGACGCCCGGATCCGGGTGCTGCACGGCGGAGAGGCTGCGACGACCGCAGGCGTGCAACTGCTGGACGAGCTGGAGCCGACCGTCGACGAACAGACCTTCCTGCGGGCCCTGCTGACGGTCGTCGACGGCGCGGTCAACGTCGAGCACCCCGGCGACGACAAGGGCAACTCGCGGCGGTTCGTCCGCCGCCGGGCCGCCGGTACGCCGACCTGGGAACCCGGTGACGGTGAAAAGCTCGACCAGGTGCTGCAGCACGTCCGCGGTTCCGTCGGCACCACCAGGACGTCGACCCGGGCGGTGACGGTCCAGTTCCGCTAGCCGGGGGAGAGGCCCGCCGGAGCAAGGTCTCCGGCGGGCCGTCGATGCATCAGGGCTAGGCCCAGCTGCGGTTCGCGTCAATGTCCTCCGGGAAGCTGACCGGGCGCTCGCAGCTCCCGCAGAGGTAGCCGTGGTCTTCGCCGTCGTCGCTGCCGCCGTCGCTGATGACCACGCCGTCGTGGCTGCGGTTGAACCGCAGGTTGTTCCAGCGGGTGACGACGTCGACCTGCCGGATGTCGTCCTCCGCGTCGCAGCCGGGGTGCGGGCAGATCAGGAACGGTTCACCCATCAGGTCGTCCGGGTAGTCCGGGTCGGATTCGATCATGATCAGGACCTCGGGGCCGTCCTGCTCGATCGTGAGCCGCTTGGCCTCGACGACCAGGAGGTCGCGGAGCTGGCCGACACGGTCGAGCAGTGACGGAATCTTGTAGCCGTTGCCCACCTCCAGCTCCTGCGCTATCTGGCTCGCCTCGTCCCAGATCGCCCGGGACTCAGTTCCCCAGAGCACTCCGAGGGCGGTGAAGGCGCTGGCGATGATGCTGTCGGGGTCGTCGGTCATCAGCGCGCCGCGGAGGAAGCCGAGGGACTGGGCTGCACGGGCATACCGTTCGGCGGTGGTGGTCATCGGGACAGTGCTCCGCTCCTGCCTGGCGTGGGTGTCGACGCTCTGGTTTGGCCGACTGTTCGGCTCCCCGCCTGGCACGGAACGTCTCACCCGTAAGCGGCTGCGGAGCAGCCGCCGACGGGCGGTGTGCGTGGGCGGAGCGCAGCGGAGAACACGCGCATCCGCCGGGGGCGACGGCGGTTGCGGAGCAGACGTGTCGGGTCAGACTGGAGGGTCAGGAGGGGGGGTACTGCAGTACTGCGCCGACGAAGTCGGCACCACCCGGCCGCAGGCCGGCCACGTCCGAGCGGATCCGCGGGATCGTCCGCGCCGCCCGGCTCTTCCACCGCCGACGCCGCCGGCCCGGACGGCAGGTTCCGCCGAGATCCGCTCGACGCGACACTAACCAGGCCGGTCTGGTTCGCTGCGGCGATGGAGCACATCCGAACGTCTCGCCGGGCGCACCGCACCTGCCCACCGCGGGATCGACGACACGCGGCGGTCCTTGTGGATAAGGGTTTTGGCGCATCCGCGCGGACGTCGTACATTCATGGGTGGTTCACCGATCCCGACGAACCGCGTGCTGGTCAACGCCGAGCGCTGCCGGGCCATCCACGCATCAGCCGAACGTACGGCAGTGGTGGAGGACCCAGGAAGTTGGGCCGTGGCCGGCAGTTGCCGGGGCCCTGGGGTGGTAGTCCGCGGGAGCGGACCGGGCCGACTCTCAGCCCGAGCCCGACAGCTAACTTCGCAGGCGTCGAGAGTTCCAGCATGTCCAGTTCCGGATCTCCGGGCGGCCCTGCGCTGCCTGACGCCAGCCGCAGGCCGCTCGCCGCGTCAGCCGGCCTCGCGAGCCGCCGCGCGCGCTCGGCTGCCCTGATCCGGATCTGGCAGCGGGCGGCAGCTGGGAGCCCTGGGCAAAGAAACCTCTACATACGCTCTCCGCGCAGGGAGCAAACGTAAAAATGAGCCCCAAGGAGACCTCCGGGCACGGCGCTGGACACGCCCGGAGCAAGAACGACTGGCTCCAGCTGGCGCGCCAAGCCGTCCTGGACCTCCTCGATGACGAGCTGGCGGTCGCGCACGCCGAGCTCGAGGCGCGCCTGTGCGAGCGGGGCGTCGTCTACAACGAGCAGCACGACTGGCTGCACTCCCACATCGTCACCGAGGCCGTCCAAGGCCTGCGGGCACTGCACGCGCTCGACGAGGTGACCCACAAGACCAAGGGCAACCGGGTCGTGAAGCTCCTGGTGCCGGCCGATCGGCGTCGGCGGGAGACCGCAATCAACCGAGCCGTCGCGCGCAAAGGCCAGCTGTACGGGCGGTTCTTCGCAGTGTCGACCACCTCGGGCGACGCCGGCGAGGCGGTGCTGCGCCACTCGCTGTCCATTGCCGGAACCCATCTCATCCCGATGGAGCCCGGTTTCGGCGAGGTCCGCAACGTCATGGGCGTCAAGCTGTACGGCGCACTGGACTCCGGCGCCTGGCTGCACTCGATCGACCCGGCCACCGGCCTGCCGCGGCTGCCGTTCGCGCTCCCGATGGAGATGAAGAACCGCCGGCAGTGGTTCTACCCGATCCACAAGGAGGTGTACCAGCTCCTCGGCAAGGCCGCGGCCCTGCAGATGCAGCACCCGGCCCAGCCGATGGTGCCGATCTTCGTCTGCCGGCGGGCGCACCCGTGGTTGGGCTGGATGGCCAAGGATCTCGGGTTCCTCCTGCACACCACCCGCCGCCAGTTCGCGACGCTGCCGCACAAGATGACCGGCAAGCTGTTCGAGGAGCTGCGCACCGACCTGAGCCTGGCCGACCTGACCCTGGTCACCGAGGACTCGCTGCCCAGCATCCAGCAGTTCTTCCGCGAGACGATCATCAAGCAGGCCGCCCGGGCGGCACCGCGGTGGGCCGCGGCCGCGGCGACCGTCGCCCCGTACGCGGGCAAGCTCCGGACGGAGAACGTCCCGCCGGGGGACCGGCTCGACCTGGTCCGCGAGCTCCGGCAGGAGCTCGAGTGGGAGATGCCGAAGGCCGGCTTCAAAGAGCCGCTGCTGTCGTGGTCGTTGCCCGACCAGGAAGAGTGGCAGGATCTCACCCCCGACGCGGAGGAGTGGGACGACGACGAGCAGGCGCCCTTCTGACCCTGGCCTCGTCCGCGCCGCCCCGCCGGACCGGCGGTCCAACCAGCGTTCCCCGCAATCACGACTCAGCGAATTCCGGAGTGGCCATGCCGTTCAAAATGGGTCTCATAAACGATCGTTTATGAGACCCATTTGACGTCGCACCGCCTTGAGTCGGATGATGGCGTGACATGGTCCGCAGAAACCGTGTCTCAGATTCAACGTCTGAGTATCGCCATCCGAGAGGTTTCGGGATTCATGGAGCGGTTCGGATACGCACGGGTCTCGACCCGGGAGCAGAACCCTGATCACCAGCTCGACGCACTACTGGCTGCCGGGATCGATCGGGCGCGGATCTTCATCGACAAGATGTCGGGGAAGCTGGCCTCGCGGCCGGAGCTGGAACGGATGCTGGAGCTGTTGCGCGAGGGCGACCAGGTAACGGTGACCAGGCTGCGCCGGCTCGGCCGGTCCCACGACGATTTGATGGAGCTGGTGCGCGGCTTCGAAGACCGCGGGGTCGACTTCGTCGTGATCGAGCAGGGCATCGACACCTCGACCCCGATCGGCCGGTTCACCTTCCACATCTTCGCCGCACTCGCCGAGTACGACCGGGAACTGATCGTGGAAGGCACCCTCGACGGCCTGGCCGCCGCCCGCGCGCGCGGCCGCGTCGGTGGACGGCCGGCGAAGCTGACCGCCCAGCAGCTGGACCAAGCGCAGCGGCTGTACGACACCGGGGAACTGACCGGCAACGAGATCGCCGCCGCGTTCGGCGTCGGCCGGGCGACCCTGTACCGGTACCTCAGTCCGGGCGTCAGCGACTGCGCGCTGATCGTGTACCGCAACAGTCGGCCGAAGGTCGACACCGAAACCAACCGGCGCTACGGCGAGACCGGGCAGAGCGAGGCAGTGCAACTGGAGGCCGACCGGAAGTGGTGGAACGTTGCCCCCGCCAGGCGTCCGCGTCTGAAGGCCGTGGTGTTCGTGGTCGACCAAGTGGTCACCCGGGTCAGGGCCGTCGACCCGGCCGGAACCTGGCACGAGGATGACCGCGGGTACGCCGACATCCCAATGACAGCGCCCCTGGACAACGCCGCGATCGACCGAGAACTGCCCACTCTGCCGATGCGACTCGGCGACCGCCGAGAACACCAGCGCGGCAAGATCCGTGAGTACGTGACCCTGTAACGCCTGACCGGTACGTATCCTGACCGCGTGTTTCCGATGAGTCGCCGGCACCCGGTGAACAAGCCCTGGGAGTCACA